>JAJZZU010000250.1 GCA_021797365.1 Pseudomonadota bacterium
AGGCCGCCACCCACCTCCCGCACTGGAAGATCCGGACGTGGCCCCGTCACCGCCTGGGTACATACCGGCCCGATGGGCGCCGCCATCGCGACTGGATGCGTCTGCGGCGCGTCAAGGATCCTGCATCTCGGCGTATCCCTCAAGCACGTCACGACGATGAGGGGCTACATCAGGAACCGCGCGAGGACGGCACAGCGCCTGAAACAGGCGAGGGAGAAGACGGCAGGCCCGGGCCTTGTCGCATCCCATGACGCGCGGAAATAGAACAGGAGACCCGCTGGCGGCATGCCGCCATCGCCCCTCATGCCTCGCTGCGATCCGCAGAAGGGCCGTCGATGGCCATCCTGCTCATTCGAAACGTGCCTGACACTCCACAACCGCACTTAGGAATTGGCCGAGGGGTAAAGTACGCTCACGGCCGCGTGGTGTGGCATGCATCCATCGTAAGACCCAGGAGATCGCGCTGCCCGGAAGCGCGACCGATTCGCCAGCACGCGTGTGTAAGGATCGTGCGGCGCGCAGCACGCACAGGGGCTCAGTGGGATACCAGCGCCACCATAAACGCCTTCGTCCTTGATATCTCACCCCAGAAGGGGAAAAAGCGCTTGAACTAGGACCTAAAGGGCTCCTCGATTCCGCTACGGCTGCCTACCGGGATTGGAGACTATAGAACCCCACCCCTGAGTCTTTTGCCGCAGAAGAGCAAGCTACGCCGCCACTAGACGCGCCTGAGAACGAGGAACAGCGCGAGGAGGCTACCATTCAAGAGAATGAAGAGGTGGCCATTGAAGGTATTAAGGCCCAAATCGACAAAAAGCACGAATACGAATTCCAGGATCTTGTGGCGGCCCTACTCCGAGGCATGGGCTACTACACTCCCTTTGTGGCCCCCAGAGGGAAAGATGGCAGCGTGGATATTATTGCCTACCGTAATCTCCTAGGCACCGTGACTCCTCGCATCAAAAGGCTTCTTCATCAGCCGAGCATGATGGGAGCTTGTGAGGGGTAAGCTAATCCATCGGCCGCCACAAACTATGGTGAAACCGGAAACACTACCAGGCCCGGACCCAAGAGGCCTTGGTATTAGGTAACCAGAGACTCGAAATTGTTAGCCACCGTAGGCGCGCCGGCACCCCTACCCGTGGCCGGCAACTGAAGCTATAATTAAGCGCAGTTCCGACGATAAAAGCCATATAAAGGGGCGGCCATATGGGTGTGAACACGGGAGGGGAGATTTCTAGTTCGAGACAACAGTCCTACCGAGATCCCGGCAAAGCAGTTCTGTGGGGCCTGGTGGCCGGGGGTGGACAGATATACAATGGGAAGACTAGTACGGGGTTCATTGTTCTTTATGTCTGTGTGGCGTGCCCTATATTGTTGGGTGCTTTCGGCGTGTTTCTTGCCAGTCTAATCGGAGTGGGCGCAATGTTTTCTGCCTACTTTGAAGCAAAGCGAATCAACGAGGCCAGCCCTAGAAATGTATTGGCGCCGCAAGCCTACGGAGACAGCCATGCAGCGCCGGGACCGCAATACGATCCGTGGTTGAGCAAGACAAAAGATCCCGTCACCGTGGAAAACGTCAAGCCCATGCAAAGCAAAGTGGTAGACGAAAAACGGGGCGACGCGGAAGATTCCGTCATTGCGGGGAGTGGTTTCCGCGACCTGTCAATTAGCTTAGACAGAAGTGCGTTGCTTTTAAATAGCAGGGTCATCAGCAACGGTGATTACATGGAGCGCAAGCGCGCCGCTATCGCAAAGGCATTGGGACAATGGCAGGGTCAAGACAACGATGCGTTTCTAGTTGGAATCGCTCCTTTAGTCCGGAGCGGTCTTTTCACAGAAGATGACCTGGCGTCAATAAAAGATAACTTGGCAAGGCGTTCGGAGATACGCAAATGAGCAGTCCCGGGGACGACCAGTTGTTGACAAGGCTGGCGCACGGTGAGGCGTCTTCAGTTAACGACGGCACAGCACACGAACACTTTCTGAACGCTGACGGGATGGCCCTCGGATCGGCTACCTCCAATATTTTTGGCGGGAAGGACTTTTATGATGCCCATGGAACCAATTTAGGGCACACGTTGCCCGGGCTCAATGGGTCCTCAGAAATAGTGAGCCAAAACGGCCACATTTTGGGTCACGAGACCCCCAATATTTTCGGAGGCCATGATTTTTCCGGGGTGTCCGGGCAGGCGGCTGGCCATACCTCCGCGAACATTTTCGGCGGCCAAGACGTATATAGTTCTTCCGGCCAGCTGGTAGGCCACTCCACACCAAATATATTTGGGGGCCACGACTTCCATGCTAACACGGCCCCGGTACATGTGTCGGTCCCCACGCATACAGATGGCGAGACCACTTGAATGAGCAGCCCTGTGTTGTGACAAATCAGGATGACAGCGGTCAGGATCTAGCTTGCGCGATATTGCGGTGTCTTGCTAACACAGACGGCGCTGTTCGCTTGGGACAGTCAGGCGCTACCTCTACGGAAGTAACCGTACCGGGACTTTCCGACTCACTGCAAGAGCTGGAGCGACACATCGAGGCTGCGGCCATCACCCCGCAATATGCGATCTACCTCATAGGGACTCTTGGGCTGGCCACTCATTCCAGCAACGCCAAACACATGATACATTTCGTGAGCCGCCGCCTTCGGATTACAGATAGCCAGCTTCTGTTTATCGGTCGCTGGTTTTCCTGTTTTGCCCCGCTACCCGATCTAAACCATATTGCGGACAAGCTGCTAAATCGAGATCCGGAGTTCGTGAGAATGACCCGCAAACTAAACCGTCTCCTGGGGCTCAAAGCGGACACCGCAGCTACGCTGACTGATGTAGACATGGAGGGAATTACCCACGCGTCGGACAGGATCGCACTAGCGCGTTTGCGGAATACGCCCGGAGTCGATACCGCCATTCGTAAATATTCGTCAATGCACATCGATAAAGTGCAGCTGCTGAAATCCCGAATACAGCGTATCAGAGTAGGAGAGGATCAGTTTGAGGCGATTTATGACGTATGGCTTGAAAGCGTCAGAAGATCCGGTACGGACCAGGTCCCGGAGTTATATATCGATAGTATTGGGATGCAGTCGTTCATCATAAATCAAGAAAACCCACAGGTGATCATCGGTAACATGGCAGTGTCTTTGCTCAGTCCAGATGAGCTACTATTTCTGTTTGGCCACCACCTCGGGCAAATGCGACTGAATCAGGTGCTCTATGCGTCGCTAGCGGTAAACATCGGGATTGTGAAAGAGCTCGTCTCGTCTGTTACGCTCGGCTTAGGGGCAGCTATAGCAAAGGGGTTTTCCCTTTGGGTGCTGGATTGGTATCGGAAGTCGGCGTTTTCCTGTGACAGGTTTGGGCTGTTAGTTGCGCAGAACAGATCCGCGGCGTACACCACACTCATGAAACTTGCGGGTGCCCCCGTAAAGCTGTACGACCAGTTGAATCCCGGGGCTTTCATTGAGCAAGGCAAGCAAGCGGCGGCCCTAGAAACCGACGGCGATAAATTCCTTCAGATGTTCATGTCGGCCCATGAGACTTCACCGTGGCCTGCCGTTCGCGCATACGAACTCGATCAGTGGGAGCGAGGAAAGTTGTGAGTTGCTTCGATCTCCGGTTGATTAACGTTCTGAACAGCGTCAATTTACCAAAGGGATGATAGATTGAGGTTACCAGACGTCATTGAGCGTGTTGGCTGTAGTGGGGCGCGTGCCTTTAATATTAAATAAATCGCCAATCGTAGGAGCCGAGAATTCTGATTTTGTCTATGCAACTTGTTTGCTATTGGTGGCCCATTATTTCATACCAGAATTTTCTCACACATGCCGCATCCCGAAAAACAATTAGTTTATGCGGGCCAATCGGATAACGTAACGCCTGAAACATCTACGCACTGCGTCCATCCCTCTGCCCCCTCCGCCTTCGAGGCCCCGCTCACCGTCCCGTTACGCCCTGCACGCCACAGAGTGCCGCCACTCACCGGATCCGGTTCATTGAGCACATCCGGGTTCGCTTAAACGAGCGTTGAGACTTCGTGGCTTATGATCAGTCCACACAAGCGGGATTGTTATAAGCGGGTGTGCGCAAGGCAACGGCCGAACTTGTGGCGCCTGCCCTCTTTTCCGGAGATATCCGCCTATCAGTAGACGATGCTGCCCCATTTCAGAGATCCGTCGCGGCTTGAGCGCTTTGCCAGACACGCGAAGAGGACGGGGCTATGAGGGTCTATGTGTGCGTCATGGGGCGCGGGTGGCCGAGACGCGCGGTACGGGAGTGCGCACGCCATGCAGCCGGAATCGTCGATCACTCCCCTGCATCGGGGGCCGATCGCTCCCGGGCACGCCCGGAAACGAGGGCCTTTGGCATCGCTAAGGGCAAGGGCCTGGGGGCGGCCGCCGGTGCCTGCGGAGATGTCCGGCCTCCTGGGGTCCGCCTTGTACAGGGCGCCCTGGGGTCATTGGCGATCACAAGGGCCCGGTCAGCGCTCGGTCGGATAGATGATGATCGAAAGAAAGCGGATGGGACACTGGATGAGGCGCTCCGGCCCGTGCGGCACATGGCCGGCGAAGGTGAGGGCATCGCCCG
>JAJZZU010000251.1 GCA_021797365.1 Pseudomonadota bacterium
ACTCTCGGCCATCGGTCTCGGCCCTTTCTGCCTGGAACTGCATTCCGCGAAGGCCAAGAAGACCGAGGTCCTACAACAGTTGGAACACGCCCTTGGCATCGGCAGTCAGCGTACCGCGGCGGACTGGGCGCGCGAAGCGGAACGCCTCGCGCACCTGCGACAAGACCTCAATAGCCTGAGCGACTCGCTCCACAAAGAACACGCCAACGGTCTGACGGTCTTTACGGCAATGGGTACGTGCATCGAGCATAGCGGCGAAACGCCCTCGGCTATGCCCTGGCCTGACGCCTCAACGCATGACAGAGTGGCGCTCGATGGGTTGCGCGAAACCGTACGCCAAATGGCCGCACACACGGGGTTATTAGGGAATCTGCCCGAGCACGCACTCAGCGCCCTCGGCCAGACTGAGTGGTCGCCCTCTTGGCAGGATACCTTGCTTACGGAGACCGCGGCACTGGACCGGGCGATACACCATCTGCGCGAACAGTTCATTCCCGTCGCGCAACTTCTGCCGCTCGCAGTGTCTGGATATGGCCTAGAGACCTATACAGCCTTAGATCAGCTGGCCGATACCCTGCTCACGGCCCCCACGATTCCGATGAGCGTGGTCCATCAAGCCTACGACCCGCGCACCCCCATCACACTGCATACCCTCGCGCAACATGGCTTAGCGCGGAGCACGCACTGGCAACTCCTCGACCCCCGCTGGACGCCCGAATTGGCACAGGTCAATGCCGTTGCCCTGCAAACGAAATGGCAAGAGGCGTCCGCTCTCTGGGGACCTCGGTCCTGGTTTGCCAAACGGACCATCACGACCCGCCTGAGGGCCTTCCGAACCGACCACCAACGTCCTCCAGCTGAGGAACTGCCCGACTTATTCCCGACCCTCGCCCGCGTGAATACAGAAGATCACGCTCTACACGCCCTCCAGGCCGACGCAAAAAGCTTACTGCAAGAGGCCTATTCGGACCTTCAAACGGACTGGACCGCATTGACGCAGTATGCGGCCTGGGCGCAGGCCTTGACCGACGCACTGACCCGCATCGCCGGCCCCGACGCGGTTCTGAAACATGCCCTGCAAACGGCCGTCACGGCCCTTCTCACAAAGGACCGCGCCACGCTGTTGCCCGCGGGCCCGGTCGGTCAGGCGCTCCTAGGCTACCGCCAAGCGTGGCACAATGTCCGGCAAAGACTCGACAGCATAGAACATTTGGCACGACCGACCCGCCCGCTCGCAGGCCCGCAAGGCACGCCTGGGGCGCTCGAACGCATACAAGACACGCTGGCCGGTTGGAGTCGTACTGTACCCCTCATCCAACCGTGGTGTTTGTGGCAAAACATGCGCGATAAGGCCCTGACCATCGGCTTACAAGGACTCATAGAGAGTCTGGAAAGCGGGGTTGTGCACCCGAATGCCCTTGCGTCCCACTTTGAATACAGCTACCAGCAGTGGTGGGTCAAAAAGACTATCGACTATGACCCGATCTTACGGCGTTTTTCCAGCGCCGATCACGAGCGCAAGATTCGTGAGTTTCGAGAAACCGACACCCGGTTTCAAAAACTCACCGAACAGTACATCGCCGCAACGCTGGCCGGTCGGATCCCCACCGCCGCAAACGTGGTGGTCGGCGCCGATAGTGAATTGGGCCGTTTACGACGGGAGATCCAAAAGCAACGCCGCCACATACCGGTGCGCCAATTGATCAACGCCCTCCCGACCCTCCTCTCCAAACTCAAACCTTGCTTACTGATGTCACCCCTGTCAGTGGCCCAATATCTCGATGCGGGCTATGCCCCGTTTGACTTGGTGGTATTTGATGAGGCCTCGCAGATTTGCGTCTGGGACGCGGTCGGCGCCATTGCCCGAGGCAAGCAATTGGTCGTCGTCGGAGACCCCAAGCAGCTCCCGCCCACCAACTTTTTTCATAAATCGGCAGACACAGAGGGGGAGACCACAACCGATGAGGTCATAGAGGACCTCGAAAGCATCCTCGACGAGTGCCTGGGGGCGGGCATGAACCGCTTGAGCCTACGCTGGCATTATCGCAGTCGCCATGAGAGCCTCATCGCGTTTAGCAACGTCCATTACTACGACTCCCAACTGATCACCTTCCCGTCTCCGGTCACGACCGATAATGCGGTTCAATTTAAGCAAGTACACGGTATCTATGACCGCGGGGGATCGCGCACCAACCGGGCAGAGGCCGAAGCGATCATAAGCGGCATCGAGGCGCACTACTTAGCAGGCAACGGGCAACGCACATTAGGGATCGTGACGCTCAATCAGCCTCAACAAGCGTTGATTGAAACCCTACTCGATACTCGTCGACGCGCCCATCCTCCACTCGACCGCACCCTGAGCGCTATCACGCACGAGCCGCTTTTCATCAAAAATCTGGAAAACGTGCAAGGGGACGAACGCGACGTCATCTTCTTCTCGATTACCCATGGCCCAGACGCCGCTGGCAAGCAGTCCATGAACTTCGGACCCCTCAACAGTGAGGGTGGCCATCGCCGATTAAATGTCGCGATATCACGGGCACGTGAAGCCGTCGTGATCTACAGCACCCTGATGCCAGACCAAATCCGTCTGGCCCAAATTCGCTCAAGGGGGGTCCGGGACCTTAGGAATTACCTCGAATTTGCCCGTAGCGGAACCCGAGCCTTGCTGGCCCAGAGCCTCCCTACCGGTCTTGAGCCGGACAGCCCCTTGGAAACCGGCATTATCAAAGCCCTCTGCGATCGGGGTTGGACGGTCCATCCCCAAGTGGGATGCTCAGGCTACCGTATCGACATAGGCGTTGTGGACCCGCGAGCCCCAGGCCGCTATCTCGCCGGTATCGAGTGTGATGGCCGAACCTACCACTCAGGGGCCACCGCGCGAGACCGCGATCGCTTACGGCAGTACATCTTAGAGGGGCTTGGTTGGACCATTTATCGGATTTGGTCGAGTGATTGGTGGCGCGATCCGGGGGGAGAAATCGAGACCATCACAGCCCGTCTTCAGGCTTTACTCGAAATCGATTCTGAGGCGCCTCTTGATGTGCCTGAAACGAACGACACACCGAACATCGAAGCCTTCGATGCGGGAATCACCCCCCAGGGAGGGGCGGAGCTCTTTGCGCATGCTCCTCCCGATTCCGCGGAATCCCCGCTTGAAACGCGTATCTATAGACCGGCCATTTTGTCCCGATGTGACTCGGCAGAATTCTACGAAGACCGCGCCGCGCGCGAGATCCAGGAACAACTCAGATGGGTGGTAGCCAGCGAGGGACCTCTTTCCGAGGCGGTACTCTTTCGACGAGTCGCAAGAGCTTGGGGGCTTGAACGAACGGGCTCTCGGATCGTGGAACGACTCCAAGCGCTTATACCCAGAACCACCTTCTCGACCCAAGAACGCGATACGATCTTCTATTGGCCCACCGCTCCCTCGGATTCCTGGAGTGCCTTCCGCGTAGCGGATCGCACCGAGGGGTCCCGCCGGCATATCGATGATGTCTGCAAAGAGGAAATCAGTGCCCTCATACAGCATGTACTGGACCAAGTAGGCGCATCCACCCGACAGGATGTCGCCCGCGCCCTCTGTAAGTTACTCGGAATGGCACGGACTCCCGCGGAGGCCCAAGCCCGGGCCATAGATATTATGGACAGCCTCATTGTCTCAGGCACGATCGTAGCATCAGGGGAATACTTACGATTACGATAAACACCGGACATGCATGCGGGTCTCGGGGGTACACCCGCCGGTTCGGCACCGGCCAGCCAGCGCGCCGCTTACCCGCAGGATGCGCGGTATCGCTTCGCTGTGCGTGGCGGATCACGACCCGGCTAGAGTCTGGGGTGTTACGCGCGTTGTTCGCACGCGTTCGTCTGTGTTCAGAAGCGTTCACGAACCGTTCGGAGACGTTCGCGAACGCGAGCGAACGCTTGCTGAACCCCCATTTTTTAGGAGGCCCGGCACTCCCCGTTACCCCCTAGGGGTCAGGCGATGGCCGCCCTTCCGGCATCGATGGGTTCTCCTGCAAAAAAATGAGGCAGGGTTGGGCTCAATACGCGATCAATCCACGTCGACCCTGTTCGAGATGTTCGCAAACCGTTCGTATCCGTTCGAGATGTTCGCGAACCGTTCGGTGGCATTCGCGAACGCGGGCGAACGCCTGAGCCCCGGTCCCCCATCACACCCGCCACCCGGTGCCCACTAAGCGCGCCGGCCAGGGTACCCAATATAACGAATAAGGTTAGACTGAGGTTGCCCCCCTAAACCCCCCAAAAGAGCCCCCTAACGCCCAGGAAATCAAGCGTTTGGGTGCTTTGTGGTCTGGTGAAGTGTAGGCATGTAATAGCGGTTTTATTGCTTGCAACGCACGGTTATGTGTGCTATGTAGTAGGCATGCATATCCATATCGTGCCCAATCGCGGCTCCCGCCCCACCATCCTGTTGCGGGAGTCCTATCGCGAGGGCAAGAAGGTCAAGAAGCGCACGATCGCCAATCTCTCGCATCTGCCGATGCCGCAGATCGAGCTTTTGCGCGCGGTCTTTCAGGGGGCGGATCTGCAACCGGCGGGTCTCGGGTTCGTGGTGGAGC
>JAJZZU010000252.1 GCA_021797365.1 Pseudomonadota bacterium
CTCTTGACCGCACTCGCCGAGGTCGCGCGCATCCATGAAGGCGACTTTCGCCTGACCCCCAACCAGAATCTCATGATCGCCGGGGTGAGTCGCGCCCAGCGAGCCGTCATCGAGGACCGGCTCGCCGAGCATGGCGTGACCTGGCCGGCTACGCCAAAGGGTGTGCGTCGCGACGCCATCGCCTGCGTCGCCCTGCCGACCTGTGGGCTTGCCATGGCCGAGGCGGAGCGCGCCCTGCCCGGGCTCCTGGCGCGTCTGGAAGCGGTTTTGGGATCGCTCGGACTCGATCACGAGGCGATCTCCGTGCGCCTGTCCGGCTGCCCCAACGGGTGCGCGCGCCCGAGGCTTGCCGAGATCGGGCTCGTCGGCAAGGGCCCCGGTCGCTACCAGCTCTACCTGGGCGGCGGATTCGCGGGTGAGCGCCTGAATGCGCCCTATCGAGGGGATCTCTCGTTGGATGAGGCGGTCGCGGTGCTCACGCCGCTTCTCACCGACTACGCCATGTATCGTTATCCGGCCGAGCGCTTCGGCGATTTCGTGATCCGCGCCGGGCACATCACGATGCCCGACGTTTCCTGAAACCTGCCCAGATGAGGAGCATGCACCCATGACATTATCTATCGGCGATATCGCACCGGATTTCCTGCAGGAGTCCACCCTCGGGCCGCTATCGTTCCATAACTGGCTCGGCGATGACTGGGGCCTTTTGTTTTCGCATCCCGCAGATTACACCCCGGTATGCACCACGGAACTCGGCGAGACCGCGCGGCTCATGCCCGAATTCGCGCGCCGCGGCGTCAAGGTCGCGGCGCTGTCGGTGGACCCGGTCGATTCCCACAAGGACTGGATCCACGATATCAACGACACCCAGGGCGTGCGCGTGTTGTTTCCGATCATCGCCGATCCTGACCGCAAGGTCGCGGCGCTCTACGGCATGATCCATCCGCATGCGAGTACCGCCGCCACCGTGCGTTCGGTATTTTTCATCGACCCCGACAAGAAGATCCGCGCCACCATCACCTATCCCGCGAGCACCGGCCGCAACTTCGCGGAGATCCTGCGGGTGATCGATTCCCTGCAGCTCACCGACTGCCATCCGGTAGCGACGCCCGTGAACTGGCAGAATGGTGGCGAATGCGTCATCGTGCCTTCATTGAAGGATCCGGAGGCCTTGCGCCAGGCCTTCCCGGCAGGCTATCGGGAGCTGCGCCCCTATCTGCGCTGGGCGCCGCAACCCAAGCCCTGACGGTACCGGGCGCCATTAAAAGGCGCTTATGGGAAGACGTGCGGGCTGCATCCCCAAAGGGCCATCATCGGCCCGCTGGCTTAAGGCCGCCTGGCCCCATCATGAACAAAACCGTCAGCGGTGGGATGAGTGGGGGTGCGGCGGGAACCGGGTCGCCAGCACCCGTGTGCCGCCCAATATCGCGAGCAGTAGCCCGAGGGCGAGGAGGTCGCGCCAGTTCAAGTGATGGGCATAGAGCCCCACGAACACCTCGCGCAGCACGAACACGAAGCCGACCTCGGCTAGCACCTGGAGACGGATGCGATGGAACTCCAGGTAATCCGTGAAGCTCCGAAAGAGCTCGATCAGGATGAACACCGACAGCACGTCCGACACCAGGTGTTGGCCGGTGGCCTTCACGAGATCGTGAGAGGCCATCGTACCCATACCCTGAACCGCCTCGATCAGGAGTTTGATGGCGGCGAAGTAGTCGAAGACGAGGCCCGCGATCGCACCCAACAGGGTGGCGAGCATGATGAAGATCAGGGTGATGATCATGCCGTCCAGGAGCCGTCCCTGGAAGCGGATGACGCGCAGGCGCGCCGACGAGAGCGAGGCGCTCGGGGGGCTATTCGCCGGCGTTTGGTGTTCTGTCATAAGAGATACCTACGCTGTTTCGCCGTCCTTGCCTCCGCGTCCGCGGCGCTTGTCGTGATCTCGCGGACCCCGGCGTTTCTTGTAGAGTCTAGCATGTTCCCAGGCCGGCACGACTCGCATCCTGGCAAGGGTCCGCCTGGGGGGTAAGGCCAGGCCCGCATGGTATTGCAATCGACCGGGGATCGAGGTGGCGCCGGGGCGCTTGGGTCTGGCGGGGGTTCGCCACGAATCGCGGCATGTCACAAAGGGCGTGGAGGGCGCACTTTACGCCTCTATAGAAACGCCCTAGGGCGCGCGCGTTAGGGACCCATCGGCGCCGATATCCCGCCGTGCCGTCGCGGCGGGGTCCTGTGTGCGGGAGCGACGGCTCGGGTGGTCACGGCGTCCCGGGTCCTTTGTGTTCAGAGAGGCAGGTAGAGAAGGCAGTAGCCGCGCGGGCTGACAGGCCCCTGGACCACCTGGCAGAGTCCCGCGTGCATCATGCCAGGACCCATGGCGCCCCCCATCATGCCATGTCCGGCCTTGCCCCCCGCCGGGATGAAGTGCTTGCACCTGGCGCACATCTTGCCGTCATGGGGCTGGTCCTGGTAATGCGCCATGGCCTTCGTGAGCTTGGCGGGAGCGGCCTGGGCGGTACTCGCCAGGAACGGCAACGCGGCGATTCCCGTAGCCGCGGTGGCCACGGTCTTCAGCCACTTCCGCCGGGATAGCTTGGATGATGTGTTCATCGTCTGTACCTCCAACCTGAGAAGGGCCCAGGGTCTTCGATGATGCTACGCCGCCCCCGTGCCGGGGGCCAGCGGCGGCCTGCGGACCATAGGAGGGGCTTACCCGGACATCGCCCAAAGCCCCATCTCCGGGTGCGGATGCGCGCCTACCGGGGCGCGAGATCTACCGGGCGGGTGCGAAAGCGCGTTTTAGGCATCGGTGGTCCCGCAATGGCGATCCATCATCCCGGCCCGAGCGATGCCGTGGACTCCGGTGTCATCGACCCATCCGAACCCCTCATCCGCAAGGCCCCTCGCGATGCGTAGGGCAGCGGGTGCAGCGCACCAGGACCCAGCGTCTAGCTGAATGCGGGCTTGGGGAGGGTCTATTGCCGGCCGTACTCCCAGATCGCAACGCTCCACGCGCCCCCCACAGCGCGGACAGTCTCCGATGCTTGTGGGGTGCGCCAACGGGCGAAATTCCATTTCCGTGAAAAACACCCGATATCTCCTTAAAGGGCGCTTGCGCAGGGCGTCTTTGCGCGTCGCAGCCCTTGATATGGGGCGTGCCCCCGTTTGCGTCAATCTCATCCGGGATCCGCTACTTGAGGCACCGTGTGAAAGGGTCTATGGTTTTTGGCGAGAAGCGTGCAAAGCGCCCAGGGAGTGTGTGCATGCCGGAAAGCAAGAAGCCAATCATCAAGCGGCCGGGCGCCTCGTGGCCTGCTCGCACCCCGGCGTTCACCTCGCATGAGTCGGGCGTGAGTCCATCGCCGGCATCTCTGCAAGCGGCATTGGCGGAGGGGCGTATCCAGGCGGCTTATCAACCCATCGTCGCCCTGGATACCGGCGCCATCGTGGCCGAGGAGGCCCTGGCCCGCTGGGTCACCCTCGATGGGGCGTTGATACCGGCGGGCGCCTTCATCGAGACCGCGGCCGCCGCCGGCCTGCTGGCCGCGATCGACGAGGCGGTGCTCACCCAGACCTTGGCCCGGTGTCATGATCGTCGCGTCGCGGGGTTAGCGCCCCGCCTGCATTTCGTGAACATCTCGACGGCGCTCTTGTGTGCCCCGGAGCGCCTGGCGCGTCTTGCCGGGGTGGCGGCCACCTGCGGAACGCGAGAGGCCACGGACGACCCGCGGCTACGCTCGCTCGTGGTGGAAATCACCGAGCGTGAGCTGATCCCGCATCTGCAGGCCCTGGCGGATATGCTGCATCCACTGCTTGCGGCCGGGGTGCGGCTTGCGCTCGATGATTTTGGCAGCGGCTACTCGTCGTTTCTGTATCTCGCCGATCTCCCCATCTCCTTTCTCAAGATCGAACAGGCCCTGATTGCCCGTGTGGGATACGATAGGCGCGTCGACGCCATGATTCGAAGTATCGGCCGCCTCGCCGAAGATCTCGGCATCGTCACGATCGCCGAGGGCATAGAATCGACGGCCAGCGCCCGTGCCGTGGCCGCCCTGGGGATCTCCTGGGGTCAGGGTTATCATTTCGGGCGGCCGATCCACGATTGATCCGCCCGGCACCGGAAGTCCGGCCGGACCGCGACACGTATTCATGCAGTAGATTGACGGCCATGCACGATGCCCGTTAGCGCAGGCCCCCTACAATCGCTTTCGGATGGTACGAGATGAGCAGCTGGTGGCATGCGATGGTCGGGTCTCTGATCGGAACCGGGGTGGGCGGCGCCGTAACCGGACTTGTCGCAGAGCGTCGCGCCAAAAGGCAGGAGCAACAGCTCGTAGTTGGAGCCCTTGCGGCTGTCCGCACCGAGCTCCTGGTGGGCATCAACCGTATTGGCGGTTCAGTGGTATCGGCGCCGACTTTTATTCGGTCGGGACAGCCGCCACCGGTCACAGACGACCTGAGTCTCATGTATCGTACGCATGCGGCCGTGCTCCATGCCCGCCTCTCGGCAAAGGATGTCCTTACAGTGACCGTGGCCTATTCCTGGCTGATGCAGTATG
>JAJZZU010000253.1 GCA_021797365.1 Pseudomonadota bacterium
GGCCGGACGGCGGCCTATGCGATGGTTATCTGGCGGCTCCGGCAGCGGGCGGCAAGGCGCCCGGGATCGTTGTGATCCAGGAATGGTGGGGCATCAACGACCAGATCAAGGGCGTTGCCGAACGCTTGGCCGCGGCCGGCTATCGGGCGCTCGTGCCGGATCTCTTTCGCGGTAAGGTAACGATGGAGGCCAAGGAGGCCGAGCACCTCATGAACGGGCTCGATTTTGCCGATGCCGCGAGTCAGGATATCCGCGGTGCCGTGCAATACCTGAAGGCGACAGGCAGCGCGAAGGCGGGTGTGACCGGATACTGCATGGGCGGCGCCGTGGCCGTCCTAGCCGCGGCATTTGTACCCGAGAGTGACGCCTATGTCACATGGTATGGGTACCCGCCGCTCGAATACGTCGATGCCGCGCGTATCAAGGCGCCCGTGCTCGGTCATTGGGCGACGCACGACCAGTTCTTCGCCATCGCCGGGGTCGACGCCCTGGAGGCGAGACTCAAGGCCGCCGGCGTCGACTTCGAATTCCACCGTTACGATGCCAAGCACGCGTTTGCCAACGAAGAGGCCGATTCCATGAAACTGCCGCCGCTTGGCTACAACCCCGAGGCCGCGGAGCTTGCCTGGAAGCGCACATTGGCGTTCTTTGCCGCCCATTTGCGGTGACACTCTTCGGAGGTCCGGGAGGTCGCGCGGTCGGGGCTTGATCCGTGCGCGGCGTGCCGCCGCCAGGTCCGGCCGCCGGCGGGTGGTCTGCGCGCCATCTTACAGATCGTGTTGCATGCGTGCCCATCCATAGGTGGCCGTCCCCATCAGTGTGGCGGCGGGATTGACGACCACCTGGACTGGGATCTGCGAGAGGAGTTTCGCGAAGCGCCCCTTGGCGCAGAAGGCGTCCACGAATCGGCGCTCGTCTAGGAGCGGCAAGAGCCGCGGGGGGATGCCGCCTGCGATGTAGATGCCGCCCAGGGCAAAGACCTTGAGGGCAAGGTTGCCGGCCTCGGCGGCGAGGATGGTCAGGAAGGCATCGACCACCGCCCGGCATATCGGGCAGGGCGCATCGGTGCGCAATGCGGCGTTCAGGATGAGCGGTGTGTGGTCTGCGCTCGCCGCCAACGCCGCGGCGAACTCCGGGTCCTCGCGCGCCGGGTCCTGGTCGCGAAAGAATTCATAGAGCCGCGGGATGCCGATGCCCGAACACACCATTTCGTAGCTCACATGATCGTAGCGGCGCCACAGGTAGGGGATGAGATCGGCGAGCGCGGCGGTGGGCGGCGCGAAGTCGGTGTGGCCGCCCTCGGAGGGCTGCGGCCGGTAGTGCCCGCCGTCCCACACAAGAAACGCCTCGCCAAGGCCGGTGCCGGGGGCGATGACCGCCTTGGTGGCAGTGTCCGGCGCATGACCTGTGTTGAGGATCTTGAGATCGGCGGCTTGCAGCACCGGAATGGCATGGGCGATGGCTGCGAGATCATTCAGGACATCGACAGAGGTGAACGCAAGTTCCGCGCACAGCGCCGCGCCGTCGACCTCCCAGGGGAGGTTGGTGAGCTGGGCGCGACCGTTTATGACAGGACCCGCGACTGCCAGGCAGGCCCGCATCACCGGGAGTCCCGCAGTCGCGAGAAATTCACTCAAAAGGGTCTTTAGGTCCGGATATTCGGCGCTTTTGAGGTGGGCACGCGCGAGCGGCTGCGTAATCCCGCCCGACATAGACACGACAAGGACATCGGTCTTGGTCCCGCCGATGTCGCCTATGAGCAAAAGATCGCTGTTTTGCATGGTTGCGAGCCCCCCCTGTCCTTGGTCGTTGTGATTTCGAGCCCGTGCCCCCAATGGTAACGCATAGACCGCCGCGGCGCGCGTTTGGGCCCTGGAAAATCCCCGCGTGAGCGGTTAGTGTGCCTGAAGAAGGCGGCCCCGGGCGCGGTGGCGGCCGATCGAGGCCGGTGGCGGCGGGAGGGACGGTTATGCGCATGGGAATGGTCGGCTTGGGGCGCATGGGCGCCAACATGGCGCAGCGTTTGATGCGTGCCGGGCACGAGGTCGTGGGCCATGCCCGTAGGCGCGCGACCGTGGATAGCTTCATGGCGGAGGGGGGGCTTGGCGCCTATACGCTGGCCGATCTGATCGACAAGCTCCCCGCCCCGCGCGTCGTATGGTGCATGGTGCCGGCCGCCACCGTGGACGCCCTACTTACGGAACTCGTGCCCTTGCTGGCTGCCGGCGATATCGTCGTCGATGGCGGGAATTCCTTTTACCAGGATGATATCTGCCGTGCCCGCGAGTTGGCTTCCAAGGGTCTCCATTACGTCGATGTCGGTACGAGCGGCGGCGTGTGGGGTGGCGAGCGTGGCTATTGCCTCATGATCGGTGGGGAGCCGTCGATCATGCCGGTGCTCGATCCGGTATTCCGGGCGCTCGCGCCGGGCACGACCGCCGCCGCGCCGACCCCGGGTCGCGTCGCAGGCCAGGGTTCGGCGGACCTTGGCTATCTGCACTGCGGACCGCACGGCGCCGGTCATTTCGTGAAGATGGTACATAATGGCATCGAATACGGCCTCATGGCCGCCTATGCCGAGGGCCTCAACATCCTGAAGAGTGCCGGTGTCGGTGCCGCCGCCCATGGCCAGGATGCGGAGACCGCACCCCTGCGGCATCCCGAGCATTTTCAGTACGATTTCAATATAGCTGAGGTCGCGGAGCTCTGGCGGCGCGGGAGCGTGGTCAGTTCGTGGCTGCTCGATCTCACGGCGGCGGCCCTACATGATAGCCCCGATCTGTCGGGATTTGCCGGCCGTGTGGCGGATTCCGGCGAGGGGCGTTGGACGGTGCAGGCGGCAGTCGAGGAGGGCGTGCCGGCGCCGGTCATAACCGCCGCCCTGTACGCGCGGTTCGGCTCGCGGGGGCATGCCGATTTTGCCGACCGGGTGTTGGCCGCCATGCGTTATCAGTTTGGTGGACATGTCGAGAAAGGTTGACGACAAGCGGCGTATTGCCGACGTTGGCCACCGGGCGGGACTTGCGTCGGGCCGCGCGCCGCGTTAGGGTCTATCGACAGCCATAGCCGCTTTCGGGCCGTGATGCTCCAGGGAATGGGGTCAGCGGCTCCACGGGAAGTGGCTGGCGCGACTAGGAGGAGACGATCTTGGACGATCGATGGGGTACCGCGCGTGACGAGGGTGTAGGCGGCGCCGGACGGGGGGTCGCGGCGCTTGCGAGCAACGCCCAATGGCGGGCGCTGAAGGACCATTTTGCGCTTGTGAAGGATCTCACCTTGCGCGCCCTGTTTGAGGCCGACCCGGATCGCGGCACGGCGCTGGCCGCCGAGGGCGCCGGCCTCTATCTCGATTATTCCAAAAACCGTGTGACACGTGAGACAGTGCGATTGCTCTGTGACCTGGCGCGCGCGCGCGGACTCGAGGCGTGGCGCGATGCCATGTTTCAGGGGGAGCGCATCAACATCACGGAGGACCGGTCGGTCTTGCATGTGGCCCTGCGCGCCCCCCGTGGGACCGTGATCAAGGTGGATGGATGTGACGTCGTCCCGGAGGTCCATGAGGTGTTGGCGCAGATGTCGGCGTTCGCCGACAAGGTGCGCGACGGTAGGTGGACTGGCTATAGCGGCAAGCGCATCCGCACGGTGATCAATATCGGCATCGGCGGCTCCTACCTCGGCCCGGAAATGGCCTGCCAGGCGCTGCGGCCGTTCGCCGATCCGGCGATCGCCGTGCGCTTCGTGGCTAACGTCGACTCCGAGGCGTTGCGTGCTGCGACCGCGGACCTGGACCCCGCGGAGACCCTTTTCATCGTCTGTTCCAAGACCTTTACGACCGAGGAGACCATGACCAATGCGCGCAGTGCGCGCCAATGGTGCGTGGCCGGGCTGGGCTCTGACGCGGCAGTGGCCGCGCATTTCGTCGCGGTCTCGACCAACGCGGCGGAGGTCGCGCGCTTTGGCATCGATGCCGCCCATATGTTCGTATTCTGGGACTGGGTCGGGGGACGGTACTCCCTGGGTTCGGCGGTCGGCCTGGCGCTTATGATCGCCATCGGGCCCGAGCGGTTCCGGGAGATGCTCGCCGGCTTTCGCGACATGGATGAGCACTTCCAGTCGGCGCCGCTCGAATGTAATCTGCCGGTGCTCATGGGGATGCTGTCTGTGTGGTACAACAATTTCCATGGCATGGAGACCCAGGCGATATTGCCCTATGCGCACGGGCTGGCGCGTCTGCCGGCCTATCTGGAGCAGTTGCAGATGGAGAGCAACGGCAAGCACGTCGATCTCGCCGGACGGCCGGTGACCTATCAGACCGGTCCGATCGTGTGGGGCGAGCCCGGGGTCGACGCCCAGCACTCGTTCTATCAGCTGCTGCACCAGGGAACCAAGGCCGTGCCCTGCGACCTGATCGGATTTTGCCGCTCATCCGCCGATCTGCCGGGTCACCAGGACCTTTTGATGGCCAACCTTCTGGCTCAGGCCGAGGCCCTGGCCTTTGGGCGCCCGGCGGCGCAGCTTGCCGAAGAGGGCGTGCCGGCGGCGCAGATCCCCTA
>JAJZZU010000254.1 GCA_021797365.1 Pseudomonadota bacterium
GACCTCCCCCGACCCACCCTCCTCAGACTCGGTGGCCTCAGACTCGGTGGCCTCAGACTCGGTGGCCTCAGACTCGGTGGCCTCAGACTCGGTGGCCTCAGACTCGGTGGCCGAAGGGTCTCCCGATAGACCCATTGGCACGAGCGCCTGGACTGCCTCATCATCAGTCGCAATCCGTAGCTCACTCAGTGGCGGCAACTCGCTCAGTGACGTCAAATTGAAGTTCTCCAGAAAGGCACGCGTCGTCCCGTACAAGGCCGGCCTTCCCGGAACATCTTTCGTCCCTACTTGCCGAATCCATTCCCGCGATAATAGTGTTTTTATGATATCCGAGCTCACCGCCACACCGCGAATCGCCTCGATTTCTCCTCGGGTCGTCGGCTGCCGATAAGCAATGACCGCAAGCGTCTCGAGAACCGCACGCGAGTAACGCGCTGGCCGCTCCGCAAACAGGCGATTTAACCATGGCGCATACTCCGCGCGGGTTTGGAGCCTATACGCCTTGTCTATGCACTGAAGCTCCAAGGGGCCACCGTTGCACGCGTTGCGAACATCCTCGAGCGCCTGCAGAAGCTCCTCCCGTTCCGGCCGGGCTTCATCGGCGAACAAAGACCCGAGACGCTCCAGGGTGAGCGGCTCCCCTGCAACAAGTAAAGCCGCCTGCACGATATCCTGAATACGTACCTCGCTCATGCGGCGGCCTTTAAATGAATGGGCGCAAACGGCTCGTTTTGGACGAGCATGACCAGGGATTCCCGCACCAACTCCAAAATTGCCAGGAAGGTGACGACAACACCCCGCTTTCCTTCACCTAGCTGAAAAAGCATAGAAAATTCCGTGAATCCATCTGAGCGTATCCGCTCAAGGATATGCGTCATCCGTTCCCTTACCGACAACGGTTCACGCATCACCCGGTGATGGGCGAACGCATCCTCGCGTCGCAAAACCGCGCGCAGTGCGTTCAGAAGATCCTCCAGGGTGACCGTCGGCGCTGGCCGCTCGCTATTGCGGCCATCCATGGGTATCTCCGGCAAAAACAGTTCACGCCCGACCCGCGGCCTCGCCTCGAGACTCTCGCATACTGCCTGGTAGCGTTCATATTCCAGCAGCCTTCGCACGAGCTCGGCACGCGGATCCGCCTCTTCTGGATCCGCCGCCACAGGCCTTGGTAGCAACATGCGCGACTTAATCTCGGCAAGCATCGCCGCCATGACCAGATAATCTGCGGCAAGCTCGAGCTTGATCGCCTTCATGATCTCCACATAGGTCATGTACTGGCGCGTCACCTCCGCGATCGGGATATCGAGCACATCGATATTTTCGCGGCGGATGAGGTACAAAAGCAGATCAAGCGGCCCGGCAAACTCCTCAAGAATGACCTCGAGGGCATCCGGGGGAATATAAAGGTCTTCGGGGATACTGGTCCATTCCTCCCCGCGAACCAGGACCGCGCTCATGGTGTTACTCCCACGCCAAACCCATGGCCCGCCGGACGTCTTCCAGCGTTTCCTCCGCCGCTTCCCGAGCGCGACGTGCCCCCTCGGCCAGGATCGTTCGAACCCGGGCGCCGTCGCGTTCTAACTCATGGGCTCGCTCGCGAATCGGTGCAAGCTCGGCATTCACGGCATCTATGACCGGTTGCTTGCACTGAAGACAGCCGATGCTGGCGGTCGTACAGCCATCCCGAACCCAGGCCTTCACATCCTCTGGGGAATAAATTTCATGGAAGGGCCAAACCGGGCAAAGATCGGGATTACCCGCATCCGTCCGCCGCTTGCGTGCGGGATCGGTGGGCATTGTCTTTATCTTCTTCGCCACAACGTCCGGATCCTCTCGCAATCCGATGATGTTTCCATAGGATTTCGACATCTTTTGGCCATCAAGGCCCGGCATTCGCGACTGCGGCGTGAGCAAGGCCTGGGGCTCAGTGAGGATCAGACGCCCATGACCCTCCAGATACCCGAAAAGCCTTTCCTTGTCGCCCAGGGTCATGTTCGCCTGCCGCTCGACAAGGGCGCGCGCCGTCTCCAGGGCCTCCTTCTCCCCTCGCTCCAGATAGGCCTCGCGCAGATCCTTATAGGCCTTAGCGGCCTTGCGGCCCATGATCCGCAGGGCCTCTTCGGCCTTCTCTAGAAAGCCCGCCTCGCGCCCATAGAGATAATTGAACCGTCGCGCCACCTCGCGGCACAGCTCGATATGGGCCACCTGGTCCTCGCCCACAGGTACAAAGGCTGCGCGGTAGGCGAGGATGTCAGCGCTCTGCAACAGCGGATAACCGAGAAACCCGTAGGTTGCGAGGTCGCGCTCACGCAGTTTTTCTTGCTGGTCTTTGAACGTCGGGACGCGCTCCAACCAGCCAAGTGGCGTGATCATCGACAACAGCAGATGGAGTTCCGCGTGCTGGGGGACGTCCGATTGCACAAACAAAGTGGCGCTCTGGCAATCGACACCCACGGCCAGCCAATCGATGACCATATCGCGGACGCTCTCGGCGATGATGCCAGGGTCTTCGTAGTGCGTGGTCAGGGCATGCCAGTCGGCAACAAAGAAAAAACAATCGTACTCATTCTGAAGACGCACCCAATTTCTGAGGACGCCGTGATAATGCCCGAGATGGAGTCGTCCGGTCGCGCGCATACCGGACACGACCCGCGTAGCCGACGGCAGGACAGACGACATTACCCCATCCTGCTCAAGGCGAACACGAGACCTCGCAAGATCGCCACCGGGGGGCCCAGGATAGAGCCGAGTACGCCGGTGCCGACGAGCAACAATAAGATCCACAGACCGTAGGGTTCGATGCGACTATAACGTGCGGCCAAGGGCGCCGGCAACAGTCCGGCCACCACGCGGCTGCCATCGAGCGGCGGCAGCGGCAAAAGATTCAAGACCATCAACACGATATTGATCGTGATCCCGGCAATGCCCATATAGAACAATGGCCGCGCCGCCCACATCGACGGCAGGTACGTTGCCAGCCGTCCCACCAGCGCCCATAGGAGCGCCATGAGCAGGTTAGCCCCCGGGCCTGCCAGCGCCACTAACGCCATGTCTCGCCGCGGTTTGCGCAGATTCGACCAGGTGATGGGCACAGGCTTGGCCCATCCGAATATGAACCCAGCCTGCATCAGGATCAAAAGCCCCGGAATCAGGATCGTGCCTAGAGGATCGATGTGCCTGATCGGATTGAGCGACAACCGCCCGAGGCGCTGGGCGGTCGGGTCCCCGAGGCGCTTTGCCATCCACCCGTGCGCCACCTCGTGCAAGGTTACGGCAAACAGCACCGGAAGCGCCCAGATCGAAAAGGTTTGCAAGGGGTTCAGGGCAGTCATGGCGGGAGTATATCAGCCCCCATCGCGCGGCGCGAACATGGACGTGTCGCCCATACCGGCGCGATGCACCCGGAACTCCCGGTCTTCCCAGACCAGCACGCTGGTCAGATCTCCCGGAGACGGCCCGCCGTCTATGACGAGATCGACGGCATGTTCCAGACGTGCGCGGATCTCCACCGGGTCGTTAAGCGGTGCGTCATCGCCCGGCAGGATCAGGCTTACGCTCATGAGCGGGGCGTTGAGCTGCGCCAGCAAGGCCTGTGTGACGATGTGGTCGGGGATGCGCACACCGATCGTTCGCCTCTTGGGATCCAGCAGTCGGCGCGGGACCTCGCCGGTGGCCGGCAGCACGAAGGTATAAGGGCCGGGGGTATGGGCCCGGAGGATGCGATACACACTGTTATCGACGTGGGCATAGGTCGCCAGATCCGAGAGGTCCCGGCAGACAAGCGTGAATGGGTGCTTCGGATCGAGCTCTCGCAACCGGCAGATACGGTCCCTCCCCGCCTTGTTCTCAAGCGCGCAACCCAGCGCATAGCAGGAGTCGGTCGGATAAACGATCATGCCTCCCTTTGTCACGATATCCACCGCGGCACGCACCAGCCGCGCCTGGGGGTTATGCGGGTGTATCACAAAATACTGGGCCATCACCCGGTTTCCTGCAACGCGATCTGCGGCCAGCCGTCCCACACTGGCCGGCAATCGTCCGGGAGATCCGGCAATCCCCCCGGCCGCGGGCGCCATGGCAGGGCCTTGTGGAAATCGGACCCCACTGAGGCGTGCAGCGCGTATTTTCGGGCAAGCCGCGCAAGCCGCCCGATCTCACCCGCATCGAGCCCCGCCGTGACCACTTCGAGCGCTGCTCCCCCCGCCTCGGTAAAGGCGCCTACCAGTTGCGCCAGGCGTCCGCCGCTCAATCGGTAACGGATGGGGTGCGCGAGAACGGCACACCCCCCGGCGCCCTTGATCCAGCCGACCGCGGCGGAAAGATCCGGCCATTGTGCCGCCACATAGGCAACCGTCCCTCTGGTCAGGAAGCGCTTGAACGCCCGCGTCCGATCGGGCGCGTGGCCATGGGTCACTAGCCAATCGGCCACATGGACGCGGCTCACGATCCCCGGTCGCTCCAGGATCGATTGCGCCTCCCCGAGACCCGCCGCGGCGAGCGCCGCCACCATCGCCCGGCCGCGCTCGATGCGTATCTCG
>JAJZZU010000255.1 GCA_021797365.1 Pseudomonadota bacterium
GCCGAATCCCAAATCTCTTCTTTCTTTTCGTCTATACTTATTGGTGATAGGCTTTTCCGCATTATCCGAGGAAACCTTATGCCCGTTCGCCCGTCCGCCATTACTCAAGAAATAGACAACCGCATCCGGGCGACGCCCACCCCCATTGCGATCGGGGATCTCCTCGCCTGCAGCGTGCCCGCCACCGGTGATTCCCTGCTGACCAATACTCTTCCTGAAGAGGAGGTGTTGGCCACCCTGAACCGTCTCCTTGAACATAGCGCCAGCCATCACTTTGGGCCCGGTAATGTGCTGACTGAGGCCTACCATACCGAGTGGAAGGCGCCCGATGCCCCTCTCGCAGACCGCCGACGGGTGATGATCGCTCGCCTGCGTGCCGACCACGAAAGCCAGGCGGCGCACCAAGCGGCCTTCGATAGGCAAGTAGACGCCGTCCAGGAGTTTTTGGGGTTTCTGGGTTTTAGCCAGTACGGTCGCGTTCATCCGGTACGAGGACGGGAACCTCAAGACGCCGCGACCACACGGACCCAAACGCAAGGAACTGATCATACTCAGACGAATTCTTTGATGGCCCGCGTCGGTGCGCGTATCGGGCTTCCTGTGCATGGGGTGGGTGTGCAGTCCGAAGTGCAGGCCGAGACCCGCCAGGAGACCGCGCGTCGCACAGGGGAACAGGAGTCAAAAAAGAAGACCCTGACGGGTTTTGAGGGCCCTACACGCGTTTTGTTGGGGATCGCAGTGCGTTATCGCTTGCCAAACCCCGATCAACTGCGGCAGTCGGTATCCGAGTGTTCGTTGGATAGCTGTTTTCTTCGCAGCGAACCGGTCTCCGGGCGCCAGAGATACCAGGCTCTACGCGCGCAAGAGATCCGTTTAGCGCAACTGGCGGGCGAATTCTTCGCGCAGGTGACGCCTCCAGACCCGATTTGCCAGGATTGGGCGCGTTTAGCGAGAGAAGGCTATAGCGCCGATCTCTTGGCTTTGATTAATAATCACATCCGTAGCGGGGTTGATTGGAAAACGCGGCCTGAGATGGAAATGGGCTATCACCTCTTGATTTACGCATCCTTGATGCGCGGGGCGGCGCGCCAGATGGAGCACTATGTCGAAGAGCGCCTCCACGAGACAACACATCAACTTTCTCGGGACGACCATCGGGAGAGCCCCAGACCCATGGAGGTTCTGTGTGTCACGGCACCTGGGGCCAAAATTCCGCCGGAAACGCCGTCGCGGACGACCAACGACTGTCAGATCCCGTACGATGATGGCGAGAACGCCGTCACCTTCACGCTCCCTTTCCCGGCGTTCGTACGGCCCGACGGGTCATGGGTCCTGATGCCGGACGCGGGGCATCGTATGCGCGCCCACGACACGATCTGGCAGAACCCGACACCGATGCGTGCGCCCAATCATGCGGTGACACCCCGCTTCATGGCGTGCCTGGAGGGCTACGAACCCACACCCGACGATCTTCCGGTGGCGCCTCTGGCGACCCCTTTTGAGAGCGCGGAACGGAAGTCCCTGGAGTCTGCATGGCGGGAAAAACTCCATTCCGGAGATCTCCCTGCCCGCATCCAGGCCTATAGGGCGCTTCATCCGATTTCCGTGGAGGCTGATGAGGGGAAGCCTGTAATTCACTAAGCCGGAACACCCCATCAAGATAGACGGCCTCGCGGATACTATCGGGTCCATGCTTACAGCATGAACGGTCCCCGATCACCAAATCCATGCGGATGAACCTCGATATTGGCGATGGATCTCAGCAGCGGCTTACGACAGCTGAATTGTGACGGGGTCCACTGAAGCCACGAACCTCTTTCGCGTTCCAGCCATCCACCAGCGAAAGCGTCACCAGCCAGGAACCCTGCATTATGACACTGAATCCATTTCTTCCCTGTGGGATTAACGGCCACATGGATTAACAGTTCACTGAATCCTCCGTCACCAACGTATCCACTGGCTGGCTGACCATTGGGCAGGTTAAAATGGAAAACCACACCATTTTTCCGACTGGTTTTGTCATTCTGTGGTGCCCAATTGTAATTATCGGGATGGAGCGTAAAGAGTCTCTGACGGATCCCTTCGTTAATGGCGCACACCATCATGTTGCGCCATGCGCGGGCGCGCTCCGTTCGATACTCAATACCGGAAGCAGAAGGCGGCGCCGTAGAAACGAGATCGGGAACACCCTTGTTTAAGGATTCAAATCTAAACTCTGGATGGGACGGATAACCAAGCTCCTGCAGCCGTTTATCAAAAGTCGTATCGTCCAGTAAGACGTATTGCTGGTTGTCTTGACTTCCTCTTAGCGCAATCTGAAGGGCTGCATGAGATTTACAGCCCAGGGCGGCCGCGATCGCCTCAGTTAAATGCGATGATCGGATTTCTGGATATCGGGCATGAAGGTGTTTTTTTAGCGATGTGAGTGCGGATTCTGTTAACGGAATCGATGCCATATGGACCTCCAATCAAACAAGTCGATGTCCACCGATTACGCATCGACCGGATCGAAGGTCGGGCGGAAAAGCATTTGATGTCTGTTTTAACCCGGTGGCAGGTTGGGCCCAGACAGCCAGTTAATGAAAATATAACAAGGATTGAGTATTCGCGCAAACGGTTAACCGCAGACCCCAGCCCTGAGTCGCTTCCCATGAGTCCGTAACTGTGGTTATTTTAGGCGCCTATACTGTTTACCAAAAAAGGATCACGAAAGAGGGTGTCTCGCTCTTTGGAGAAAAAGTCATGACCTATGTGCAAGAAACGGTTCTCATGGTGTTCGCGGGGGCGGCCCTTGGGTACCCACCGTTCATGTGGTGGCTGGCCGTGAAGGCTCAACCTCATCGGGAAGCCATGGCGGTTCTGGGTGATCGCTTGCTCGCGTCCCCTCATCTATGGATGAGGAATGAGGGCGATAGACAGCGTGCAGCCCACGGCCTCCGCATATTTTTTAAGAGACGCCACGGATGGCGCGTGCTTCATTCCGCCTTCCAGCCGCGAGATGACGCTTTTGGTGGTCCCCATCCGATCGGCCACGGCCTCTTGTGTGAGACCGGCTCGGCGCCGGGCATCCAGCAGTGCATGAGCCAGAGCATACTCCGTCTCCAGAGATTCGTAGGCTTCCGAGAAACCCTTCCGCTTTGCCGCTTTTTCCAGAAAGCGCTTATGGTCGTGCGCGACTGGCTCGTACTTTAGTTTGCTCATTTTCCTTTACCTCCTTCATCCAATAACGCGGGAAACCCTGGGGTTTAGCCCAGGGAGGGAGAGCGCGGCGGCGTAAGCCGCCCCTGTTCCCGCATCTCCTTCGTCAAAGGCTCTCTTCGTGAGGGCATATCCATACCCATCTGCCCTCTGGATCAGAGTGCAGAATCGGTGAGGGATGCCTTGGACCAGACCAGTTGCGGTCTGGATGTTGAAGCTCCCGGTGGCGCGGATGGCTACACGGCCGAGATAGGTGCCGACTTTTGTGCCCGTCGTCACCACCGCTCGGACCAGATCCCCCGTCTGGAACCCGAAGGCGCTTTTGCGCCGGGTCAAGTATCCTCGCGGGAAACCGTGCTTTGTGAGACGTGTGCGTTGGTAGCTGCCGCGGCCTGTGGCCTTGATAGTCAGGACGGGTTGTTGCCAGCAGTGGATGGCATCAACGTGCCCGACACAGGCGGCATCGAGGCTATGGGTCTTGGGGAGGTGCAGCCGGTGACGGTTCCACTTCGTGCGGCCGCCGCTCGCGACCGCCACCTCGAGGCCTGTGGCCTTAAGGCGTTGGTAGAGGGCCCAGCGGGTGCTGTTCACGGCAGCGGCGTCTTTCAAGGGGGTTTTGGCCTGGGCCTGGATCCGTCGTAATACCTCCGGCTGCTGGGCCAAGAACTGTTCCAGAGGACTATTGCCCTTGGCCTGGTTGCAGTCGTGACAGGCCAGTGTGAGGTTGCTGACGCGATCGGAGCCGCCCCGGGATTTGGGGTGGATGTGATCGATCTCGAGCGGTACGCCCTTTTGGCCACAATAGGCGCAGCGCCGCCCCCACTTCTCCAGCAGATACTCCCGCACTTCATACCCAGCCAAGGTCCCTTGCTGATAGGCCACACCGGAGATTTCGGGGTCTTGCAGCTGCTGGGTATCAAACCGGACCAGCTCCTGCGACAGGGCTGTCACCGGCGCCCACCGGCAGATCCGATCGATCCAGGACAGGGTCGTATCCATGCGGTGCTGGAGGGATGGTGGCAACCACCCCTCCGGTCGGGTTCTGTTATCGAACCGGGCTGGGCGATGCCGCAAGCTCCCACGGCGGCGCCGGCGGAACGCCCGGCGCTGGGTCAAGACCTCATGGATGGTCTGGCCCCGGTGCGCGATCTCCAGCAACATCACCACGACAATGGTCCGGATCATGGCGCCAGTGACTTCGTCCACGGTCTCTTGCTCCCGCACAAGCGCCAGACCGGTGCCTTTCGACCCCGGATCCGCCTGCAGCCGCAATGGTTGCAGGGTGGAGTCTTCCTGCAGCCTGTCCACCAACCGGATCGTAAACGGCACCATCCGGTGGA
>JAJZZU010000256.1 GCA_021797365.1 Pseudomonadota bacterium
GGGCTCCTGGCCGCCATGCAGGACCTTCTGCGCGAGCGCTTCGATATCGATCATGTGACCCTGCAGCCCGAAGTCCTGGACGTAACCCTCACCCATGGCCGTCCGGTCATCCCCATCCACCCTCGGTCCTCATGAACCTAGAGCCATTCTGACTTAAGAGTCCCCATACACAAGCCGTTATGGGACAATGGCGCCAGTTCACAGGGGTACGATGCATGCGCCAGCGCACCTTAGCTGCCAGCACCTTCGAGACCTACCGCAAACCGACCCATCGCGCACGATTCCTGGCGGATAGGGATAAGGGGATGCCCTCGCAGGACCTCTGCGCGGTGATCGCGCCCTATTATCCCAAGGGCGAGAACGGCCAGCTAAGGTGGGGCTCGAGCATATGTTGCGGATCACTTTCCTCCAGCAGTGGTTCAATCTCTCCGATCCGGGGGCCGAGGAGGCCTTGCACGAGTCGGTCTCCATGTGCCGGTTCGTCGGCATAGATCTCGGCCGGGAGCCGGTGCTGGATGAGACCACCATCCTGAAGTTCCGCCCTCTCCTCGAGAAGCATCATCCCGGCCAAAAGCTCTTCCAGGAGGTCCACCGCCACCGGGAGGCCTGGGGCGTCAAGGTGAGCAAGGGCACGATCGTGGACGCCACCATTATCAACGCCCCTTCGTCGACCAAGGTCAGCCACACCGTGGCATTGCCAGCCGTAGGGCCAGTGGCGACCGCCTTTCACGTCCATGACGCCACGGTCCTGCCCGATCTCCTCCATGGCGAGGAGACGCGGGTGTGGGGCGATTCGGCCTATCAGGGCCAGACCGATGTCCTCCGGCCACACGCCCCAAGGCACAAGACCTCACGAACCGCCGCACTCGGTACAAGGGCGTCGTAAACGAGGTCGAGCGCGCCCGTAATCGTATCAAGTCCCAGATCCGCAGCCGCGTGGAGCATGCCTTCGGCGTCATCAAAGGCGCGTTCCATTTCACCAAGGTCCGCTACCGAGGTCTCGAGAAGGACGCCCATCGGCGGTTTGTAACCTGCGCCTTGGCCCACCTCTCCCTCGTGCGCAAACACCTGCTGCGACCTCTCAGGGCGTAGTCTGTCCGGAATTCGGGTTTCAGGCCACAAAAGGTCTCTCGAACAGCCCAAAAAAGCCCGATCGGGGCGCGGGACGGCGTGTTTTGGCTTATCCATCCCGCCAGAACCCCGCTTCGCGGCCTTGCGCTTGTCGAAAATAGGGGGTTAGATCAGACATTCCCTAGGACTCGTGCCTCGGAATATTACTCACGGAAATATAATCCGCTCAAGGCGCTTACTCGTGGCTACAACTACACGAGCAGCATGCTGGCCCGTCGACCTCTTGTGAATGAGCAACAACTGTGAAAGTATGGGTACATCATCGGACGATAAACTCTGGCCGGAGCCTATTGTCTTGTTGCGTCCGCGCTGAGGCCGAGCCAATGTTTGTCGCCCGGCCCGGCAACCGCAAGTCGCGGATTTTGGGGCATCGACGTGGTTTCCGCCCCAACCAACCCCTCCATGTTTTGTCGCACCAGTTGCCGAGCACTCGGTCTCGCTATTGCCCAGATAGGCGTAATTTCAGTGATGAACTTCTGTAGTTCGCGCATCCTGGGTGCGTCGCCGGTCCCTGATCCTTATGGGTGTCCTCGGAACGAGGCTGGCTGGACTGTGGTTCGCTATCAACTTGACCACAAGATGTTGTGGTGTTCCCCGACTCTCTTCTTGCCGCACACAAAAACCTGTACTGCTTAGCCGATAAAATTCCGAGCACACCTATGTACTTGCTAAGCAGCCGGTGCTGTAATTTGGCCACAAAAACAACAAAGGCGCGCCTCCGACTTGCAGCTGGAGACGTAGACTGCGCGGATGAGCAAAACTACTGAGTCGGTTCGGGGGCTAAGGGATGAGCTTGACGACTGCCGGACTGCGCTGGCGGTTGAGCGGTCGAATGCTCATAGCAAAGTGTGGCGTTCCGCCATCCAATGGGGCGCGCTTACTGTCATCGCGGGCTTCGCCCTTCTCGCCGTCTATGCTTTGGCCGGTAAGGTGACGCTTGCCAACATTGACCTCAGTGCTGGCCTTATTGGCGCGGGAAGCGTGGCCAGTATAGCATTGCGAGCCATGACGAGCTGCGCCACAACCGGGCTGCTCGGGCTGGCTTTTGGTGTCGGAGGCATTGGTTACGGATTGCAGCAGCGCAAGTTGCGCAAGGGTGTCATAAAAAAATACTACCCTTACATAGAGCGGGAGCAACAGGCATTGGACAAAAACCGCTCTTCCAGTTTGCTTATGCCAGAAGGCGGGACACGGCCGGAGGATGTATGAACACTGACCTCTTGGTAATTGCTCTCAACGCGGGTCTCCTGGTCGGGCTGTGGTGGCTTTGGTTTGTCGGTTACCGCGATTATCTCGTTGACCGGACACGCCAGGACCTGTTTCGCATTCGCGACGATTTGTTCGACCGCGCGGCAGCCGGCGAAATCGGTTTTGACATGGAAGCCTACAAGGTGACACGCGCAACTCTCAATGGAATGATTCACTATGCGCATGAGTTGTCTGTCCTGCGAGTACTGTTGACGGCGCTTGTTGCCCCTGGCGCGAAGACGAACGTGAAATACGCGCGCATTTTCATTACGCGCATGGAGCGGGTCAAGGCGGCGCTCACGCCCGCACAAAAGGTCCTCGTTGAGACCGCGTTCAACGACATGCATCGAGTCACGCTGCGCCACCTGAGGGACGGGTCTCTAGTAGTGCGGACGCTGGCGCTCATGGTCAAACTGGCGGGCGTATGTGTTCGCCACACCGTCATTCGCGGTTTTCCGCTCGCAGAGCGTCTCGCAGGGCGTATTCGGAAAAGGCTTTCCACCCTGTCCGACCGGATGGATGCCGACGCCAACCTGATGGCCACATCTGCGTCTTCCAGCCCCAGCAAGCTCACGACCTTTTCGGCTTAGCGGACTAACATAATGCGCGAACCTATCCATTGCCTAAAGTGTAACAAATGGATGAAAGTCGAAGAGACGGATTCGTGCCTATGCTATTATACGTGCGTTCGTGGCTACGAATACTGCGACGACGATGGGGATTGGAGGCCGAAATCAACGCCCGTTGACGACGATAATTCTCATCGTCCTCACTGATTGGCCATAATACCTTGCTCGCCCGCACCAGCAATCGTCTGGTTGCTGGTGCGGATTGCGGAATTCGAATTCTAGAACAGGTCTGTACACCGTAGCTAGATCCTATGCCCGAATGGTCACCGTAGGGTGGCCTGACTGGTACCCCGGCTTAGAGGATAAAGGTGCTCGCAAGGCAGGCTGGCTTGGGCTCATTAGGCTTCTGGGCGGGCACCCTCGGGGAAACCCGGGCGAGCGCTCTCCAATAGTGGCGATATCGGCTATTTGCTGAACGAGACCGAGGACGAGTACCCTGTTGTCAGCAACGACATCAGCTTGCTCTTGAATACGACGTCACAGAACGGGCTCTCACCCACAAAACCCTTTAGTCAGATAGCCGGCCGATCTGCCGGCAGGGGCGCAGTGCTCGAGCTACACCAGCGTAAGCGTCTAGCCAACCTACCTATCTCCCCGTTGCCAGCTACGACAGACTGGATTTCCAGTTGAAGGGCGGGAGTTCGGAGAGGCGCTTATGGGTCAGGTGGGGAGTTTGTCGAGGACATCGCAGAAATACGCGAAGGGCTCGACGTTATTGAGCTTACAGGTCTCGACCAGGGTTTAAATGGCCGCCCCCGAAGGGCCCGCTCGACCTGATAATGCCCACTCCCGGATTATGCTGCGTCCCCATGACGGACAGACCAATGTCAGGGTGAATCCCGGTTCCTGGCCGTGGGAGTTGTCGGCATTATCAAAGACCCTCGGGGAAGGCAAGCAAGGGGTCGGGGGCCTTATATCGAGTGGGCACAAGGCCGCTCGCCTAGGCGTGTGCGAGCACGCGTTCCTTGAGCTGCATGTCGGCATGCATGTATATTTGTGTCGTCTCTGACGACTCGTGACCGAGCCACAGGGCGATCACGCTCAGATCCACTCCCCGCCGCAACAAGCCCATGGCCGCCGCGTGACGCAAGGTATGCGGCGTCACAGATTTTTCCTTGAGAGAAGGGCAGGTCTGGGATGCGGTCTGTGCGTGGCGCGACACGAGCCGCTGAAGGGCATCGGCGCTGAGATGTCCGCCCCGCGAACTGGGGAAGACAGGATCGCCAGGCTCACCCAACATATAACATGACTACGCATGGCAGGGTGTCATTCGCCCCGAGAGCGGGATGCGCGGCGCTCACGCTAAGGGAGCGGCAGAAAGAGCGGTTCCGCAGGGCGGCCGTTGTCATTTTTCGCCTTCTGGAGGTCGAGCCCGCGGCGGCAGTATTCCCGTGCACGTGGTTCATCTCCCAGACGTTCCATGACGAGCGCGAGTTCGGCGTAGAAGTCGTAGGGCGGGTTCTGGCGCGCGCAGCGCTCGGCGTATTCGCGGGCCTTGCCCGGAAGATTGGCGGCAAGCGC
>JAJZZU010000257.1 GCA_021797365.1 Pseudomonadota bacterium
ATGTCGGCACCCGCCACGCGGTGTTCGTGGCGATAGGGGGCGACCGCTTTCGGTACACGCCGGTGACCGTGGGCATACGCGAGCACGGCTATTGCGGGGTTTCGGGACTTAAGGCCGGCGCGCGCGTCGTCACGCAAGGCAACGCCGAACTCTACACATTGTGGATGACCGGCGGCAAACTCAAGGCAGACAGCTGATGTTCAATTTTCTCATTTCCCTATCGCTCCGCAGCCGCGCGCTCATCATCGGGGTCTTCGTCATCCTCGCGGGGGCGGCGTTGCTCGCCTGGCGCAGTATGCCTATAAACGTCTTTCCGGCCTTCGCCACTCCGCGCGTGGTGATAGGCACGACCTTGCCCGGCATGGCGCCGCGCGACATGGAGGCGCTCGTCACCTATCCGATCGAGACTGCGATAAGCGGTACGATGGGTATACGCGTGGTACGCTCGAAGACCACGCTCGGGGTGTCGCTTGTGACGGTGGTGTTTCACGCCGGCACCAACATCTACCATGACCGCCAGCTCATCGCCGAACGGCTCCAAGACCTGCAATCACGACTGCCGGCGGGCGTCCACGGGCCCGAGATATTCCCACTCACGTCGGCCATAGGGTGGCTTGTCAAGTATTCGCTCACAAGCCCGATCGTGTCGGCCCAGGAACTGCGCACGCTGGCCGACTGGGTGATCCGCCCGCGGTTGCTGTCCGTGGGCGGGGTGGCTGACGTGGCCGATATCGGCGGGGCGGTCACGCAGTATCAGATCGACCTTCGCCCCACCGCCATGCAGGCCTACTCGGTGAGCATGGGCGACGTCGCGCGCGCTGTGCGCGGGGTGAGTCGCGATCTCCCGGGCGGCCTCGTGGAGACGCCCGGGCAACAGCTGATCGTGTCGGCCGCGGGCCGGCTCCACGAGAGCGACGCCATTTCGCGCCTGCGGCATACCCTCGTCGCCGACCACGACGGTCTGCCGATAACGCTCGCGCAGGTCGCCCGGGTCCGGCGCTGGCATGCCATACGCCTGGGGGCCGCGGCCTTGGGCGAGGTGCCGGCGGTGGTGGGCACCATCTACAAGGCCTACGGCGCGAGCACCATAACGACCACGCGTCACGTACTCCACGCCCTGCGCACGGCGCGTCGCGCGCTCCCGCCTGGCGTCACGATGAACACCCACATATTCCGGCAGTCGACCTTCATCCACGCCGCCATCCACAACCTATGGACGGCCTTGTGGCAGGGGGCGCTCATCGTGATCCTCGTGCTGCTCGTGTTCCTCGCCAATTGGCGGGCCTCATTGGCCACCTTCATTGCCCTGCCGGCCTCGTTTGCACTCGGCGCCTTGATCCTTTATGTCTTTCATGCCGGCGTCAATGCCATGACCCTCGGGGGTCTCGCGGTGGCTATCGGGGAAGTGGTCGACAACGGGATCATTACCGTGGAAAACATCATCCACCGCCTACGCATTGCCCACCATAACCGGGCCGGTCAATCCGTGTTCGAAATCGACGGTGTCATTCTTCATGCCATCCGTGAGGTACTGAACTCCATTGTCTACGCGACTGCCATCGTCATTTTGGTCTTCCTACCGGTGTTTTTCATGCACGGCATCCCCGGACGCATCTTTTCGCCGCTTGGCATAGCCTATCTGGCCACCATGCTCGCCTCGCTGGTGGTGTCCGTAACCCTGGTCCCGGCCCTGTGTTCGCTGCTCTTTAGCCGCTACAGCCAGAGGCCACCCGGCGCGGAGCGCGAAACCGGCCTCGTCCGTTTTCTCAAGCGCCATTACCTGCGCCTTCTCGAACGCATTCTGCTGTGGACGCGGACGATCGTCATCCTGGCACTGGTGGCGGTGGTGGCGGCCGGCGCGGGTTTCATGCGCCTGGGCCGTTCGTTTCTGCCGCCTTTCCATGAAGGCAACTATGTCTTGGTCATGACGGCCCTGCCCGGCACCCCATGGCGGGAATCCATGCGCCTGGGCGCGGTCGTGCGTCACGATCTCGCGCGCTTCCCGCAGGTCGTATCCGTCGACCAACGCGCCGGTGCCGGTACGCTCACGCCCGGGGCCAACACCCCGAACAATTCCGAGTTCGATGTCCGCATCGACTTCCATCGCGGCCGGCAATCGCCGCATGCCCTGCTGGCCGCGATCCGGCGTAAGCTCGCCACCATCCCCGGGGTGGCCTTTAATCTCGGGGAGTTCATCGCCCACCGCATCGACGACGTGGAGTCGGGCGTGCCGGCGGATGTGGCGGTGAAGATCTACGGGCCGCATCTGCGCCGCCTCTATCAGATCGGCAAGGCCGCGAGCCGCGCGGTGGCGCCCATACCCGGTATCGTCGACCTGCATCTCGAGCAGCAGATCCGTGTCCCCCAGATCGTGGTCACGCCGCGCCGGGGACGCGATGCGCATTACGGCGTGTCCGCAGGGCGGCTGCTGCGCGACGTCAACCTCTACCTGAATGACACGCCCATGGGTCACGTCCTGCATGGACCACGCCGATTCGCGATCACGCTACGCGTGGCGCGTGGCGCCCGGCACTCGGCGCACGCCTTGCGTAACCTCCCGATCCGCGCACCCGCACTCGGCGCGCGCGCCGTCGTGCCGCTCGCCGAACTGGCCTCGGTCCGGGTGCGTCCCGTGCCCTTCGAGATCCGCCGGGCGCACGGACACCGTGTCTTGTTGCTCACCTTCGATGTGACGGGCCGGGCGCTGTCTGTGGTCGTCCACGAGGTCAAAAGGCGCATGGCGACCGTCCCGTTACCGCGTGCCTACTTTGTACGCTACGGCGGGACCTTCCGCAGTCAGCAGCGCGCCAATACCACGCTCTGGCGGCTCGGGTTGCTCGCCATCATCCTCTCGGCCCTGCTCCTCCAAAAGGCGTTTGGCTCGATGCGTGATGCCCTGCTCGTGCTCGTCAATCTGCCGCTTGCCATGGTCGGTGGCGTGGCGGCGCTGGTGTTGACCGGATCTACGTTGAGCACCGCCGCGGTGATCGGCTTCATAGCGCTCTTTGGCATCACCGCACGCAACGGCATTATTCTGATCAGCCATTACAAAGACCTCGAGACCGAGGGCCGGCCGATCGACGAGGTCGTGAGGATGGGCACGCTCGATCGCCTGGTGCCGATCCTCATGACCGCGATCACGCCCGCTCTGGCATTACTGCCGCTCTTGTGGGGATCGCCGGTTGGAAAGGAACTCGAGCGCCCCCTGGCCTTCGTCGTGCTCGGCGGTCTCGTGACCTCGACGGTGCTGAATCTGATCGTCATCCCGAGCGTCTACCGCGCCCTGCGCCGGCGCGATCACAAGCGCTTGCCGACCGCGCCTTGACGCATGAAGAGCCACGTGGCCATAGTAGGGAAGACCGTGGCCGGTCCGCGGTCCGTCCTCTGTCTGGGGCTTGCCCAACCGGGCGGCCGGCGCCGGTGGCGCGCGAAGGAACACCATGTCCGTCCTTCTCCTGAGCGGCGGGATCGAGAGCGCGACGCTCCTCCATGAACGTGGCAGGGCGGGCAATCTGCGCGCGCTTTTCCTGGATTACGGCCAGCGCGCGGCCCGCGCGGAACGCTCGGCGGCAACCGCCCTGTGCGAGACCACCGGGACACCACTGACCGTCCTGTCACTGAGAGGGTTGGGCAAGGCCCTTGCGCCACCGGGGCCGTTCAGCCCTCACGTCCCGCTCAACGCCCGAAACCTCCTGGCGGTGGCCCTGAAAACGCACGCCGTGCTGCTCGGCGTGCAACGCGACGACCGCGGGCATAGCGAGGGTGCTTTGCCCTTCATCACGGCACTCAGCGATACGCTGGCGGCGCTGGGGCTCGCCTTGGAAACCCCCTACCGCGACCTGCGCAAGAGTGAGGTCGTCGCGCGCGGTCGCGCACTTGGGATCGACTACACTCGCACCTATAGCTGCCTCCTCGGGCGTCGCGCACCATGCGGACGCTGCCCGCAGTGTCGGGCACGGGCACAAGCGCTGGGCCCCGATGCGTAACGGCCTTTGCACGACACACACTCCCGACGGCTTGCATCGGCCCCCTACGACCGGCAGACTCGCGCCATGATTCGCGCTACGACCGAGGTTTCGCTCGGCACAATCATGGCCCTGCTGCCTCAGACCCAATGCCGGCTGTGCGGCTTCGACGGCTGCCGGCCGTACGCGCAGGCACTGCGCGCGGGGGCCGAGGTCAACCGTTGTCCCCCGGGTGGAGAGTTCACGCGTCAGGCGCTCGCAGCCCTCCTCGGCCGCGAGGCCCGCGACTGGGAGGATGGCCGTCGTCCCGCAGCTCGTCCCCGGGTGGCAATCGACCCGAAGGGCTGCATCGGCTGCGCCCGTTGCCTGCCGGCCTGCCCGGTGGACGCGATCGTCGGCGCAGCGGGCCTGCTCCACGCGGTGGTGGCCGGCGAATGCACCGGTTGCCTGCTGTGTCTGGCGCCTTGTCCGGTCGATTGCATCGCGGTCTTAGCGCACGACGACCCCCCGAGCGATCCGTGGCCCGATCGCTCGCGCGCCGAGGCGCGGCGGGCGCGCCTG
>JAJZZU010000258.1 GCA_021797365.1 Pseudomonadota bacterium
TCGATCTACAGCAAGGCCGAGTATGCCAAGCCGCGGCGCCACATGCTGCAAGGGTGGACCAACACGGTCGATGCGTGGATCGACGGCCAGACCTACGTGCCACAGCTGGTGCCCGCGGTACCTGCGTTGAGCGCGATCGTGTCAGGAGAACACGGCCCGATGGCTTTTTGTGCGTCGGGCGGTGCTGGGTCGCGTTTGGTTTAGGATTTCTCGTAAACGATCACCGTAGGTGATCATTTTCCTTTCCCGTCAAATTAGCGTGACTGGGAAAAAAGTTTGAAGAAGCTGTATTTTGCGCACTATGGGTGACGAAAATGCAGGAAAACTAAACCAGCTACTGGCCGAACTGGGCGATGCGCGCTTGGTGTCAAGCCGCTGGCTGCGGGCTCACGGCTACTCCAGCAGCCTCGTCGCGCGTTACGTGGACAGCGGCTGGCTGGTGTCGCCGGCGCGCGGCGTCTACATGCGCAAGGGTGGGCGCCTGCAGTGGGAAGGCGTAGTTCGCAGCCTGCAGGTCGGGGAAGGCGTGCCGCTGCACGTTGGTGGTCTCTTTGCACTTAGCCTGCAGGGGCACGAGCACTACCTGCGTTTGGGCGATGCCGGCGCGATCACCCTGTATGGGATGGAGCGGCCACCGGCTTGGCTCGGCAAGCTGTCGCTGGCGCAGCGCTTCCACTATCGAGGCAAGGGGCCGTTCGATCTGCTGCCTGCGGCGTTCACGGCGGAAGTGTCCGAGAAGACGCTGTCCGAGCAAGGTCTGGCCTGGTATCGGGCTGCGCCGAACACCGATGCCCTGGTCTGCTCTACGCCCGAGCGGGCCATGCTGGAGCTGTGCGATGGCGTCGTGGACGCAACATTGGTCTACGAGGCCGACGCGCTGATGCAGGCCATGACCACGTTGCGCCCGCAGCGGGTCGGTATGCTGCTGCGCCACTGCCGCAGTATCAAGGCCAAACGACTGTTCCTGGCGCTGGCCGAGCGTCATCGACATGTATGGCTGTCGCATGTGCCTCTGGACGGCGTCGATCTGGGCCGGGGCAAGCGCGCACTGGTGCCCGGCGGGCGCCTCCATCCGACCTACCAGATCACCTTGCCGGGAGACCTCGATGAACACCTGGCTTGACCGCTGGGATCGGCGCTACACCGACCGGGTGAAGCTACTAGTCGAGATTTTGCCGGTGCTGGCACAGGAGCCTCGCTTCGCGCTCAAGGGCGGCACGGCCATCAACCTGTTTGAGCACGATCTGCCACGGTTGTCGGTGGACATAGATCTGGCCTGGTTGCCCGTGCATGACTATGACGAAGATGCAAAGCTGATTGCCGAAGCGCTTGGGCGGCTGGCTGATGTACTGCGCGCCCGGCCTCTGCAACTGCAGGTGCAATTGTCAGCAGGCGAGGGCGCAGGCGTCACGCGGCTGGTGGCCAGTCGTGGCCGTGCGCGTGTGCAGATCGAGACGACGCCTGTTATGCGCGGCACGGTGCATCCCGTGCGCAACATGGTGGTGCGCCCGAAGGTGGAAGAGGCGTTCGGCTTCGCTTCTGCACAGGTACTGGATTTCGCCGACCTCTATGCCGGCAAGCTGGCTGCGGCATTGTCGAGACAGCATCCGCGTGATCTCTTCGATGTCGGCTTGTTGCTGAAGGATGCACGGGCAGATCACGTGCTCTGGCAAACTTTTCTCGTCTACTTGACCTGCAGTCCCAAGCCTGTCTGGGAGATGTTGGCGCCTCGCGTGCCTGCGGAATTCGCAGCGATGTTCGAAGCACACTTCAAGGGAATGACAGCTGAGCCTATCGAAGCCGAGGTCTTGCTGGACATCCATGAGCGTCTGCTGGCGCGTGTGGCTGGATGGCTGGATGAGCCATCGTGTGCGTTCCTGCGGTCCGTTGAGGATCAGCGGCCGGACTTCGGTCTGATCGGACTTCCGCATGCGGCCGATTTGCCGGGCGTGCGGCGCAAGCTGCACAACCTGGCCCGGCGCACCGACGCCAAGCGTGCGGCGGATCGGAGTCTGTTGGAAGAAGCGCTGGCCAGGATCGTCGATGCCAGATGATGTGAGGTGCCTACGCGATGATTCACGATTGCGCGTTGGTCTATGAGTGAGGCCAAGGCATGGGTTGCAGGATGATGTTCTGAGCCGACTAGCAGACAGCGAGTGCGCTACTGCTTCGGTTGGCTGGGGGATGGAGTCGATCATAAGTGACGACGATACGGGCAGGGCGCCGATAGAAATCGACAAAGTTCGAGCATCAAAGGCGGGCCATGCGTTTCATGCAGCTTGGGCCGCGCGCACCGCCCTTGAACTCCTCCCGCCGTCGACCGACCTTAGCGCTATCATTTCTCGAGGGTTTCGACGAGCAAGACGAGCAGAGCCTGGGAACTGGCGCGGTCGAGTTGCCGATCTTGTGCGATACTACGGCGCCACCGATGTTGCCTGGGCGCATCGAGTCACAGTCGTTCAGTTCAAGTACTTGATCGCAAGCGCCGATACGGCAGTTCGAACTGCTGACTTGGATCAACTCCCGCCAAGTTTGCTGCGACCGATGCACGGTTTCGGACGACGCATGGCGATGACCATGTTTTAGCCGTGGTCCGGGTTGGGGCATCGATGTCTTGGCGCAAGGTCAGCGCAGCGCGTGCGATCCGCTCATGGGGCCCCGTTGCGTATTCCCGTCGCAGGACATCTTCGATCGTAGGCCGGGTCTTCCGTGGATCCGGCATAAGCCTTCTGCCGTACACGCAGGCTGAGGGGATGGCCCGCGCATGTGGGCGCGGCGCGCCTTCGGATACGCTTGGCGAGAGGATCCTTTGCCGGTCCCCGGTCCCGTTCGATCGGGATCCTGGATCGTTATCTTCGGGGATAGGGCCCTACGGCATATGCCAGGCCAGAAGCACGAGCAAGAGGATCAAGAGCAGGGCCGACGACCACTGCCAAAAGGCCAGGGGGTTGCGCGTCAAGAGCGGGGTCCGCGGATGGCGGCGCATGGCGGACTGCGCGGGGATTTGCTCGAGATCGAAGGCGAACTCCAGGGCATCCTGGTGGCGATTGTCGGGATCGGGTGAGAGCGCCTTTTCTATGAGGAGGTTCAGTTCATAGGGGATGTCACGGCGAAAGTGGGTGAGAGGGACCAGGCCCCGCAGGCCGTAAGGCATGCGCCCGCCGCTCAACGCCCGGTAGAGCGTCACTCCAAGCGCGAACACCTCGGAGCGGGCGTCGCCGAGGCCTCCGGTGAGCAGTTCGGGCGCCATATAGCCGGGCGTCCCCGGGGTCTCGAGCGGTGCGCCTCCCGGAAGGCCTGGGGTATGGGCAAGCCCGAGATCGAGCAGCTTCAGGCCACCGTCGCGCAGCAGGAGGATGTTAGCGGGCTTGATGTCCCGATGAAAAATATGCACGCGATTGAGGGCGTAGACGGCCTTGGCGACGTTCACCAGGGAGGTCTTGGCCTTCTGCCAGGGCAGTGGCGACCGTTGCAATACGGTCTCCAGGGTCTCGCCTTCGAAATAGGGCATGACGAGATACAACTGCGTCTGGCGAGGCTCGCCAAGGGGGCGCGACGGCACCAGCTGCGGGTGGCGCACGCGGCTATTGATCCAGGCCTCTTTCATGAAGCCCTGGCGCACGTTTTCATCCTTGCGCACAGACGGTTTGGGAAATTTTATCAGTACGGTCGTAGGGGGTTCGTGGGTGTCTTCAGCCACTATGAGGCGGCTGTAATGACCGTCGTGGACGATGCGCTCGAGCCGATAGCCGTCCACGGTGGCGCCGAGCGAAGGGGGCGGCATCAAGGGCAGGGCGGCCACGACGCGTTCTATGAGCGGCCCATCCAGGGGAGGGACATCGAGGATACGCATGACCGCCACGGTGATATCGTCCGTCGATCCCCGCTCCTTGGCGTGGTCGATCAGGTCTTGGGCCTGGAGCGGCGCTGTTTGCGAGAGGAACAACACCTCACGCACGGCGCTTCGCGAAAGGCCCCGGTAGAAACCGTCCGTGCACATGACGAAGAGATCGCCCTTTTCGATCGCCACCCTGTGCATCTCGGTGGTGACGGTCTCGCGAAGACCGGGGGCATTGGTGATGATCCCGCCCATGGTGGTCGGGTAAAAATCGTCGGTGTTGATTTGCTGGCAGACGCCATCGCGTACGTGATAGACCCGTACGTCTCCCGCCGACACGATATAAGCCTCGCGCGCGCGAATGATGAGCGCGGCAAACGATGCCGCCAGTTCGCGCAGATTGGCGTCGGTGCGTCCGATGCGAAACAGCCAGCGATTGATGGTGTCGAGGGCGCGCCCGGCGGCAAGCTCGGGGCGCAAGGTCGTCGGCAGGCCGTAGTAGGCCTCCAGAAAGCCGCGCACCGTGAGCTCCGCCGCCACCCGCCCGCCCGCGGCTCCGCTCATGCCATCGGCCATGGCGAGCACGCTGCCCTTGGCCACACGGTCCTCTGGGGTCCCTGCCACGAAGCCCACGTAATCCTCATTGCGTTCGCGCGTACCCGGC
>JAJZZU010000259.1 GCA_021797365.1 Pseudomonadota bacterium
GCGGCATCGGTCACCTCGATCGCGACCTCCTCGCGGCCTCCGTCCCCCATGCCGTTCTGAGACAGGTTGCAGCTGCCCACCACGGCCGCTTTGGCGCCCACATAGATTTTGGCGTGCAGCGCATCCAGGAAATGGACCTTATCGCCGCCGAGCGCCCTCATGAGATCGCGGATGGCATAGGGATTGGAGCCCAACGTCGGCGAGACAATGATCTCCTCAACCCCCTTGGGCACGACATAATCGCGCCATTGAGCGCCTACATAGGCCACAGCGATACGGCGGGGCATTATTTTGCGGATAGCGGCGCGGGTAGCCTTCGCGGTGGTAAGTAGCTTCATGATCCCCTCCGGGCGTTTCTGTTATGGTTATAGACAGTCGCACCCATTGGATCACGGGATGGGGCTGGCTGTCACACCCGATGATGCTTTCCGGGTCCCAGGGCGCGAGCGACCGCCGTCCCCACCGACCTACGGAATCCCTGGTACTGGTCTTCGATTATGCCGGATGGATCGGCGTTCGCTTTGAGGGAAATCCATTGGCCGCTACCGAAACGCAACCCGGCGCCATACCCATAACCTCTGGGAGCGACTGCGGGCACACGAGACCCCCATGCTGCTGTTTGCGAAAGACTCCAATGTCCCGTTTACGAACGAATCGCGCCGAGCGCAATCTGCAAATGAGCAAAGTGAAACAGACAGTCTCCGCCTGGCTCCGTAAGGTCGAGTTCGCCCAGGCCTACTGCCGCATTTCCAGCTACCTGCAGACCATGGCCAACCAAGGTTGCAACCCTCTTTGTCGCCATCCTAATTGCTCCATCCGGGGAGCTGTACGCGGAACCGCGTGAGTAGTTAGGATTCGCTTATGATTATGAATAATGGCAAAATTGGCGGCAGTGTGTTGCGGTATGACTCCGTGAACGACCACCTCACACGAAACAACCTAAACCACATGCCAGGTTGGCTAGGAGTGCTTTAATAAGATGCAATACACCGAAGAAATCCGCCTTGCTATGCGATTCAAGAAGCAGCTGGAAAAGGAGATCGATGAACCCAGGAAGCTGATCTGGCGTTGGGATCCTAAGTATTCGCTCCATGGTTTGTGCCCCAAGAAGTGGGATAACTACCTGACGGCCATAAGCCCGTCCGCATATGTCGCCGCATTGCTACCTTTCGCGCCATTAGACTGGAGCCGCGACGATGCCTTTGTTGACCACATTGAGCCAGACCTCGTGTGTGGCGGTCGATACCATCCTTCGGACACCTACGAAACGTACAGCGACCAAGATGTGTTCGAGGCATTCGATATGGCGGCAAATACATTTAAGGAGGACCGACACTGTATTCCCATCCCCCTACATGCAGCGCGGTACATCAAGGTCGGCGTGTTCCCTTTATGGGTCGCCATTGAAGGGAAAAATAGAGTCGAACTGTATGAGAAATACAAGAAACCCATACCAGCCATCGTAACGCGCGCAACATACCCAGACCCGAAAGACCTTATCATTGTGCGGGCACGCGGGCCCTGGAACGTACACTACCTCATATGCACCGATAACTGCTTCGTCGGATACGGACCGAGTAGTCGGGTGCTCGCCTATCCGAACGTCTCCCTTCCTCTCTTGGAGGCATACGGCGTCAAAAAAGAGATCGGTACTTTTGATGTTTTGGCGATACGCGAAATTCTGGCAGCTCGCAGAAAGGTCACATGCAGCCAAATGCTGTCGTGAATCTCTCTTTTGCGATCGCATTTTACATAATCGATTTGTGCGCGCACTATGCCCGCGATGACTGCTGCAGACGCCCGCATCCACAGCAGACGTTTGCGAACGTTCTGCGCTGCCATCTTTGGCGATTTGTGCACCCGTGTTGCGCGTTAAGGAATGTCTGAACTACCCCTTTCGACAAGCGCAAGGCCGCAAAGCGGGGTTCTGGCGGGATGGATAAGCCAAAACACGCCGCCCCGCGCCCCGATCGGGCTTCTTTGGGCCGTTCGAGGGGCTTTTGTGGCCTGAAACCCGAATTCCGGACAGACTACGCCCGAGAAGGTCGCAGCAGGCGTCGGCGCACGAGGTACAGGTTGGCCAAGGCGCAGGTCACAAACAGCCGATGGGCGTTCTTCTCGAGACCTCGGTAGCGGACCTTGGTGAAATGGAACCCCCATCTTTTAGCTAACGTCGGATGCATGGTGCGGCGGAGCTGTCGAACCTACTCCTCGTAGACTTCAACTTGAGCTCGAACTATTCCACCTTCATCAGCTTTGCCGCTTTGGGATCGTAGATGTAGCCGGTGATGCTCCCATCCTTGATGCGCGCTACGGCCTCGTCGATGACAAACAGCGGAACGAGAAACCATTCCTCGGGCTGCACGGGGCGGCCGAAGCGATCATTGATGGTGATGTTCAACCGCGCGGGCGCGAACAGCCTGTGGAACAGGTTCTCCATCCTGGTGCGGTTGATGCCCGCGAGCTTGTAGGTGGCCACGACCTCGACTTTCGCCAGCAGGTAGGTCGCTTCGTTCTCGGCGTTGGCGATGCGCGTTTCAACCCTGCCGCCGGTCACGCCCATCTTGTGGATGATGTCGCGGTGCTGCGCGACGTAGGGATGATCGGACAGGGAGCGCAAGACGTAGATCGTGCCGCTTTCGACATCCTCGGCCTCAAGATTGCCGCCGAACGAGAGTTGCCCGCTCTCGGGCGAGGCCAGCCGCCGCGCGGCGGGGTCGTTGTAGAACGCGCGCTGGAGCGAGCGCAGCAGTAAATTACTCTCGATGCCGTTTGAGAAGATGAGACGCAGGCGGCGATCCACTTCTCTGGCAGTGGTTTTCAGCGGCTCGCCGACCTCAGCGACGTAGAGCGTGAGGCCATCGAGAACGAAAAAATCCCCGGCCTCAATCGCACGGCGGCCCGCCTCTATAGGCTGGGACTGGCGCAAACCGGTCTTGACTTCCGTTTGCACGCGCTCGAACAGGGGGCGGAAGGTCTCGAAGTCCTCGCAGGGCTTGCGATCCGCAATTTCCTCGGCGGCACGCTTCTCGGCACTGGTGCGAACATGGCGCAAGACCGTGATGTCGTTCGCGTCGGGAACGTCCGCCAGCTCGGCGGCCAGGTCATCGACGTCGATGGTTTCCTCCGCCGGAGCAGCAACGGTCAGCGCGACGGCAAGCAAGCCCTGATGGTCCAGCGGCTCAAGCAGGGCGCGGCAATCCGGGAGCGCGCGCAAACGGTCGAGGCGAACGGCGTAAAGACGCTCGAATATGTCGCGGTCTTCCCCGTGTTGCGGAGCGCGACCGTGCTTTTCGACAAACCGCTGGATTTCCTCAAACCCGGCGATGACGCGCTCCTCGCGCGGCGGACGCCCTCCCTTCGCCTCTGGCGCGGCGAACTCGGAAAGCTCCGCCGCCAGTTCATCGAGGTCGGGGTCACTCATAGCGGCCCTCCTTCTTGTAGCGCATGAACGCGGCGGCCCCTTCGGCCATGCGTCTCTCCCAGGCATCCTGGGAATCGAGCGCGGGCACACGTCCACGTTCCCTCTTGAACTGGACGGCGCGGACGGCAAGCTCCTTCGCTTCCTCCGGCGTCAGGTTTGCGCGTTTGGCGGAGATTGCCACCGCGACCTGCTTCAAACTGTCTTCGCTCATGGTCTTGGCGAGGATGGCATAGGCTTCGCCGAAGGGGTTGATGCGGTCGATCAGGTCGATGTCCAGTTCGCGCACGTCCATCGCAAAGCGGCGCACGCCCTCGATCAGGGCGGTGTTGGGCGTCGCCTCGTCGCTTTCTCCGCCCGTTGCAAGCTGTTTCGCCTGCTGCGTCAGGGTGAGGGCGGCGATGGCGTGCTGGCGCACGGCTTCCTGGTCTTCCGCGCCCAGGTCGGGGTACTTGTCCTTGATGATCTTGCCCATACGGACTTGCGTCAACTCCTCCGGCACCAGTTCTTCGTCGAACAAGCCGCGCTCGATGGCGGTCTTATCCTGAATGAAGGTGGCGATTACCTCGTTCAGGTCTTCCTGGCAGATGCGCGCGGCCTCCTTGCCCTTGGGTTCGGCGAGGCCCTTGATCTCGATCTGCACCTGTCCGGTCTGATGGTTGACGCCGACGTTGGACTTGTCATAGTCGTAGCCGCCCTCGCCGTAGTCGAAGCCAGGTGTGGGGTCGCTGTCCGCGTTCTTAGGCTTGAATTCGAAACGCGGGGCGAGGACCTGCTCCATCAGGAGGCTCGCGGCGATGGCCTTCAAGGTGTCGTTGACGGCCTCAGTCACGGCTTCCCCGGAGGCATCCGGCTCGGCGATCAAGTTGGTGAACCTCGCGCGAGTCTTGCCAGGCGCGTCGCGGGTCGCGCGGCCGATGATCTGCACGATCTCGGTAAGGCTTGCGCGGTAACCGACCGTGAGCGCGTGTTCGCACCAAATCCAGTCGAAGCCTTCCTTCGCCATGCCCAGCGCGATAATGATATCCACGTAGTCCCGGTTGTTCTTCAGTGCCGGGTCCTTGAGTGCGGCGGACA
>JAJZZU010000260.1 GCA_021797365.1 Pseudomonadota bacterium
CGGGTGTCATGACATCCTCACTTCATTCAAGAAACGGCGCGCAAGCCGGACTGCGAGTCGTCGGGAACGACTGCCCGGCCCTCGTTTAAGCGTAGCCGCAAAGCCCGGGAAGGAAAGGGGTGGGTTCAGGCGGTAAGCAGGGCCGCTACCGCGGCCGTCAGGGCCTGAGCCGCGGATCGGCCGGGCGGCAGGCTCGCGCAGCGCGCAAACTGTCCGGCAACGGGCGCGAATGAGTCGTCGATCCGCCCGCATACGAGGTACACCGGCCGGCCGAAGCGGTGCGCGTAGGTCGCCACCAGCTGCGGCCCCTTCCCGTAAACCGTCTGGGCATCGCACGCCCCCTCACCGGTCAGGACCAAACCCGCGGTCTCGATGGCCGCAGACAGGCCGGTCAGACGCGCGATCATGGCGGCACCGGGGACCAGGCGTGCACCCAGGAGCGCGCACGCGAAACCGAGGCCACCCGCCGCCCCGCTTCCGGGGCGCCCCCGGACAGAGACCGCGAACGCCGACTCCAGGCGATCGGCGGCATGGCGCAGGCGGCGGTCGATGTCGGCGAGCAGGGCCAGGCCGGCGCCCTTCTGCGCGGCAAACACTGCGGCCCCCGAAGGACCGGCAAGACCGTTTACGACATCCGTCAGAACGAGCAACCGGGTATGCGCCAACCGGCGATCGACACCCCTAACATCCACGCCGCCTATCCGGTCCAGGACCTCGAGGTCCGGGTGCGCGAGACCCGCAAAGCGCACCCCCAAGGCCGCCAGCAGTCCAACCCCGGCGTCGCACGTGGCGCTACCCCCGAGGCCAAGGTAGATGGTGCGTGCCCCGCTATCAAGGACATGGCGCACAAGCTGGCCCAACCCTTCCGTAGAGCGCGTCACGAAGGGACAGCGGGCCCCGGAAAGGCCGATCACCTGCGCGCTTTCGATGAGAGCCACTGTCCCCTGGCGGCGCGTGATCAGTCCGAAGGGCACCGCGCGCATATGACCGCAGCTGTCCGGGACATCGAAAAACCGTATATCGGCCTTCAACGCGCGTGCCAGGACCTCGAGGGTCCCGTCGCCGCCATCCGGCATGGGCCGCAACCGCACCGGGCGCCCCGGGCAGGCCTGGGCCACGCCGCACGCCATGGAGCGCGCCGCCTCAAGGGGTGACAAGGTCCCCTTGAAGGCGTTGGGGGCCACCACTACCGGCGCGTAATCCACAGCAAAAGGCTAAAGATCACGCTCAACAACAGCGACACAGCCCACAAGACATGGATACGGATATCGCCTACGCGCAGTATCAGGTCCCCGGGAAGCCGTTGCCACGGCAGGCGGCCGCGCGCCTCCCATGCCAGGCCCACGATGATCAGAACGATGCCTGATATGATCAGTAGTCGTGCCACAAGCCGCCTCCGCAACGAAACGATCAGGTCTTATCGTGCGATGCGCGCATCACATGCGCAAGATTCGCCGCCAGCTCACGGACATCATAGGGCTTGGCGATCACGCCGACAAACCCGTGATCCGGGTAGGCGGACATCGCCGGATCGTTGCAATAGCCGCTCGACACCGGCAGGCGCGCATCGCGGTCGATGGCGAGGATACGGCGCGCCGCCTCTCCTCATCGTCCATGATCACGACATAACCGCGACCCCCGTCGGGTTCCCCGCGGGCGGGTCTTTCGTCGGCGGCGGAAGCGGAATGCGTATCGGCGGCCGCGCTCGTCGCCGATCTCGGCCAAGGTCACATCCACATCGACCCGCTGCCCGACGGCGTTGCATAGACTGACATCGCGCCGCATCGCGGCATGTCCGTCCATGAGCTCTGCCCACATCGACAGGAGGGTAGGCGTATCCCCCGCGCCTCCCAGGCACGAGAGAAAGTCGAGCGACCGCCCGACGGCGGCGTCCTCGCCGTAGCCAAACATCGCCATCGCGCCGTCATTCCAGAGATTGATCGCACCCTGCGCGTCGAAAAACACGATGCCGTCCGGGGCATTGAGCCGCACGCCCGCCAGGTACTGGTTCGACTGCAGGAGCCGGCGCATGTTGGTGGGCTGCGGGATCTGGCGCGACCGACGGGTGTTGCGGTCGCACTGCGCGCATGGTGGCGGACGGCGGCACATATGATCGGCAGGTTCGTCGGCCAGGCGCGCGCTGTCTGCGTCCTGCATGCGATACAAATCGCCGATCGAGCCGCGCACCCTACCCCCGTTTACCGTGACACACGGCACGCCGCGGCACATAAAGCCGAGCGCCGTGTCCGATATCGAGGCTACGTCCCGCAAGCGCAACGGCCGCATAACTACGCCCGGGTGCGTGCGCGCCTATGGTCTCACCGCGGCTCATCCCATGCCCGTAGGCGAGGAGGTCCGTTCAGGACCCGGCAGTCAAGGCGGAAGGCGTCCGTTCTCACGTTGCCCAAAGGGCACGGGAATACGCGCCGCGAGTGTCGTCACGGGCCCGCCAGGGTCGCGGGAAGAAGGCGACCGCCGCCCACAACGGCCCGGCGCGCCTTCCGTCCTCTCCCGGATGACAGTCGCCCCGGATAGGGCACCACCAACGAAGGACCGCGCATAACGGCCGGCATGATCGAAGATCGCACGGCCGCACACGACGGCATCACCGAAAGGCGCGGGCGGGATCCCATCGCGGCATGGCGGAACGAAGACCCGTGGTTCCATTGCAAGCTGAGGGCGTTCATGACCGGCACGGGCAGGCGTGGTCGCGCGCCCAGCACGCTCACAGAGAACGCGATACCGTTGATCCGGCGATCGCGCAACGGCGGCGCCGCTGCGCATGAGTCCCGGTCCCGGAACCGCACACCCCGGCCCGAAAGGGGCGCAGCCCGGCCTTGAGATAGCCCTGTGGGGCGGTCCCGCCATCCAGGGGAACCTCGCGCCCAGGCCATGACGCGCGGCCCATGGCAGGCAGTAGGCGGGCCTGGACGCACCCGGCACCACGGAGAGTACAAGCGGCATCCCCAGCGGGCAGACGAAGCGCGGCCGGACCCTCGTCGCCCCCCACAACAAGGGCGCGGACGCCCCTCATCCCCCGTGCATGAGCCCCAGGATGCCGATGACGATCAGATAAATGGCCACGATATAGTTGAGTAGGCGCGGGACGATGAGAATGAGGATGCCGGCGATCAGCGATATGACGGGTGCGAGCGCAATATGGAGAATATACATGGGCGTAGTCTCGTAGAGGACTGAAGGCCACGAGCTTACCTGATTTCCATCAGGCTCGTCCCTCCTCCCTGGCAGGCGCGGGAGGAGGCCTTATCTTTCGGACCACGCGCGATCACATCAGATCGACGAGGGAGGCTTGTGGGTCGAGGTCGCCGGCCGGCTTATGTGGGCAACCGGCTGCGCCAGGCCATGACGCATGACATAGTGCTCGGCACGCGCGACCAAGATGGTCATGGCGAGCCCGAGAGCGGCGAACACGGCGGTCGCTTTGAGACGACCTATGCCATGGACGTAGACGCTCGCGATGATGAGCAGCGCAAACCACCAGAACAACCCGGCGAACGTCAAATAGGGCACGAAACCCATGATCGTGGTCACCGGCGAAATCGCATAGCTGTAGACAAACGTACGGTAGGCGGTCTCATAGGGCTGCACAGAGCCCATGAGCCTCCAGAAGACGAAAAACACAGTCGTGAGTACGAAACCAGACAGGGTCAACGCCAACGGCGCGAGCACAACGGCGTGGACGGCGAACGCGAGCCCCGCCGCAGGCCCGACGGCCAATGCCTCAAAAAGGGATAACAACAACATATCGAACAGACCGATGACGAGCAAGAACACATACGGGGTCCGAAACCCACCCTGCCTCGGCATCGTCTCGAAGAACGCCACGGGCCTTAATATGACGTTTATGGCCGTGTCACGAATGACCCTCAAAACCCCGACAACCGTATCCCCTGACCGCATCGTAGCCCCTTTGTACGGGGCCGAGCATACCAGTGCCCGCCAGGTGACGGCTAGGCCCGGGGCACAACCAAACACGGCAACGCCCCCACGACAGGTACCGCTGGACGCCGCCCAAGCGCCCGCCACGGGGCATACATACGATACTACGGCAACGAGGCCAGCGGGGGGCCGGCCCCCGCCCCTCCAAAGACCCTCTGAAGCCTGCCCGGCAGGCTAGGGCCCGCGCTGACCGGCCACCGTCTCCAGTCAGGAATATTGACGCTCCCTACCACACCCGCACGTCCCGTCCACGACCAAGGCGCCACCTCTGCCAAAAAGTGCGTATGGCGCCCGGGGCCCCAGGTCGCGAGACCCTCAAGATGCGCCGCCGCGAGAACCGGGATCCGAGCACCCGGCCCTCGCCTCGCACCCCGCCGACGCCCGTAAACCGCGTTAGGTGCCGCCTGCCGACCCACCGCTACCCGATGACCCACCGCTACCCGATGACCCACCGCTACCCGATGACCCCATACCGCCGCCTGAGGGTGCCGTGCCCCCGCTCGTCCCGCTGCCGCCGCTACCGGTTCCACCACCAT
>JAJZZU010000261.1 GCA_021797365.1 Pseudomonadota bacterium
GACGGGGCCGGTAAGGTGCAGATCAAGCTGTCGAGTTCGAACGTGGCGGTGAGCGTCCATAACCGCGGCCATCGCATCATCCTCACCTTCCACGACACGGCGGTCCCCAAGGCCGAACAGCGCAAGCTCATCGTGACCGACTTCGCCACCCCCATCAATACCATCCGCACGTTCCAGGATGGGCGTTCGGCGCGCATGATCCTGCACACCTACGGCCATTACACGCAAATGGGCTATCAGGCCCAGCGCGGCTTCTTGATGCGCGTGACACCGGTCTCCCGGCATGCCTACCGGGTCCTCGAGCGTAAGAAGAACAAATACGCGAGCCGCAAGATCTCGCTCGATTTTCAGCACATCGGCGTACGCGCCGCCTTGCAGGTACTCGCCAACTTCAGCGGCCTGAATTTCGTGACGAGCAGCGCCGTCCACGGGACCCTTACGCTGGAGCTGCACGACGTCCCCTGGAAGCAGGCCCTGCATCTCATCCTGCGGACCAAGAACCTCGGCATGGAGCGGCGCGGCAATATCATCCTGGTGGCGCCGGCCGCGCAGATGGCTGCGGAGCGTGAGGCGCGCCTCAAGGCGCGCGCTGAGGCCCGCAAGCTCGAGCCCTTGGAGACGGTCTTGATCCGCATGAATTACGCCAAGGCCTCGGATATCGCCGCGCTCCTCAAGTCCACGCGCACGGTTGGTGCGCAGACGAGCAATATGCCGTTTAGCTCGGTGACCTACAGCAAGCAGACCACGGAATCGACCTCGCTGCTGTCCAAGCGCGGTCAGGTGACCGTGGACAAGCGCACGAATTCCCTGATCATCCAGGATACCCCGCAGCGTGTCCGCGCCATACGCCGGTTGATCGCGAAGCTCGACCGCCCGGTGCGTCAGGTGTTGATCGAGGCGCGACTGGTGGAGGCCAACGACGGCTTCAACAAGAGCCTCGGGGCGCAGCTCGGTCTCAATTATTCCTACAGCACACCGTCGACCTCGATCTCGAGCTGTCCGGCGGCACAGTGCGCCGGGTCCGGCCAGTCGACCGCCCCGGGCCTGCCCTCCAGCACCGCGGGCACGTTGTCGAATACGAGCATAGGGGCGTTTAACGTCAATCTGCCCTCGGTGGGCGTCGGCAGCTCCCTACCGGCGACCTTTGCATTGACCGTCGCCAAGATCGCCAGCAACAATCTTTTAAATCTCGAGCTCTCGGCCTTGCAGGCGGAAAACAAGGGCAAGATCATATCGAGCCCGCGCCTGATCACCGCCAATGACCGCAAGGCCGACATCAAACAGGGCGAGGAGCAGTTCTTTAATCTCGGTTTCGGCCAGAGCATGCTCCAGCAGGCGGTCCTGGGTCTGTCAGTGACCCCTCGGATCACGCCCGACAACCGTATCATCATGACCGTGAAGATCACCGACAACAGCTTTGCGAATGCGGTTGCGGGGACCCTAGACGAGAAGAGCCTGAAGACCCAGGTACTGGTCAACAATGGCCAGACGGTCGTGATCGGCGGCATTTATCAAAACAGCCGTCTGCGCACGGTGACCAAGGTACCGTTCCTGGGGAACCTGCCGCTGCTGGGCTCCCTGTTCCGCAATACCCTGGTCAACAACACGCGTTCGGAGCTGCTCATTTTCCTGACGCCGCGCATCCTCGCGCCGTCCTTGTCTCTGCAATCCGGTTGATTTATGGCCCTCATGCTGGCATAACGCCCGCATGAGGGTAGGGGACGAGCGGATATTTCTGGTGGGCCCCATGGGGGCCGGGAAGTCGACCATCGGGCGTTGCCTGGCCGAGCGTCTGGGGCGGGAGTTTTGCGACTGCGATCAGGAGATCGAACGGCGGACCGGGGCCAGCGTCTCGCTGATCTTTGCCGTCGAGGGCGAGGCCGGGTTCCGCCGCTGGGAGGCGTTGGTGTTGGAGGATCTCGTGTGCCGGCCGAATCTCGTCTTGGCCACCGGCGGTGGTGCGATCCTGGCCCCGGGCAACCGCGCGCTTCTGAAGGCGCATGGTAAAACCGTCTACCTGCACGCCGATTGGCAGACCCTGTGGGAGCGCGTGCGTCGCGACCGGCATCGACCGCTTTTGCATACCGAGGACCCGCAGGCGCGGATGGCAGCGCTCATGCGCGAGCGCGATCCGTTGTATCGCGAGGTCGCTGATCTCATCGTGGATACCGACCGGCGGGCGCCGCATGTCGCCGCGCGGCTCATCGTGTGCGGCCTAAAGAGGGTAAGCGGTGTCGACGCTGAGGCTTGATCTTCCAGGCGGGGGCTATCCCATTCATATCGGTTCCGGTGTGCTCGGGTCCGCGGATCTGCTGCGGGCACCGGTCTCGGGGGATCGCGTGGCGATCGTCACCAACGAGGTCGTAGCCCCCCTGTATCTCGCGCGATTGACCGAGGCGCTCGCACCCTTCGATCCGGCGGTTGTGATCCTGCCTGACGGGGAGACGCAAAAGGCCCTGGGCACGATCGATCGCGTCGTGGGTGCGTTCCTTGAGGCGCGCTGTGATCGGGCCACCACGATCTTTGCCTTAGGGGGCGGGGTGGTCGGCGATATCGCAGGCTTTGCCGCCGCCGTCTATCAGCGCGGCGTACCGTTCGTGCAGGTCCCGACCACCCTGTTGTCGCAGGTGGATTCCTCGGTAGGGGGCAAGACCGGCGTGAACCATGCGCTCGGCAAAAACATGATCGGCTGCTTTTATCAACCCAAGGCCGTGATCATCGACACCGCCACCTTGGCGACGCTCCCCGATCGCGAGTTGTCGGCGGGACTGGCCGAGGTCATCAAATACGGGGCCATAGGAAACCGCACCTTCCTTGAGTGGCTCGAGCAGAACATGGAGGCGCTCCTGCGCCGCGATCCGGGCGCCTTGGCCTATGCCATCGAGACCTCGTGCCGGGACAAGGCGCGCGTGGTCATGGCCGACGAGCGCGAGGCCGGGGTCCGGGCCCTGTTGAATTTCGGTCACACCTTCGGTCACGCCATCGAGGGGGCCATGGGCTACGGGCGCTGGCTGCACGGTGAGGCGGTCGCGGCCGGCATGCTGATGGCGGCGCGTCTCTCGGAGCGGTTGGGGTGGCTCGCCGCCGGTGAGGGCGAGCGCCTGCGCGCGCTCATTCAGCGGGCGCGCCTGCCGCTTGCGCCGCCCGCCATCGCCCCGCAGCGCTTTTTGGAACTCATGGCCGTAGACAAAAAGGCCACTCGCGGGCGGACACGATTCGTGTTGTTGCGGGCCCTGGGGGACGCGTTTTTGACCGATGACGTCCCCGAGGAGGCGCTCATGGCGCTCCTGAACGCCGGCGCCTAGCGCCGATGCGCGGCGATCCGCCCCTGTTGTGACAGGCCGGACCTTGCGACATCTGCGGGGCCGGGCAGTATACTGATTAGTCTTCTCGCAGTATACTCATTAGCCTTTTTGCGACGGTTTCGACCGACCCTGACCAGTGACGCAATCGCGACAGCCGAAGGGCCTGTATCGGCCCGAATTTGAGAAAGATTCCTGCGGATTTGGCCTCATAGCGCATCTCGACGGGGTCCCGAGCCCGTGGATCGTGCAGACCGCAATGGGGTCCCTCTCGTGCCTTACCCACCGCGGGGCGGTGGCCGCCGACGGCAAGAGCGGGGACGGCTGTGGTCTGCTGCTAAAGACCCCGGAAGACTTCCTGCGACGTGTGGCCGCCGAGCAGGGCATGGAGCTTCCCGCGCGCTTTGCCGTCGGCATGGTGTTTTTGGCCGCAGATGAGGGCAAGGCGCATACCGCGCGCACAGTATTGCGCGAGGAATGCGAGCGCGCCGGTTTTCCGGTCCTGGGGTTTCGTACGGTCCCTACCGACCCCTCGGCGCTGGGTGCCGAAGCGCGCCAGACCATGCCCCGCATCGAGCAGATATTCGTCGCCAATCCCGAGTCCGATGCCGGACTGGCGGATGCCAAGCTCTATCTCGTGCACCGTCGCTGCGAGCAGCGCCTGGAACCGAGCGATGCAGATTTCTACGTCGCCAGTCTGTCGACACGCCTGCTGTCGTATAAAGGGCTGGTCATGCCGGCCTATCTGTCGGTCTTCTATCCCGACCTCAAGGCCCCCGACTTCGCCTCGGCGATCTGTCTGTTCCATCAGCGATTCTCGACCAATACCTGGCCGCAATGGCGGCTCGCGCAGCCGTTTCGCCATCTCGCCCACAATGGCGAGATCAACACCGTGCAGGGCAATCGCTCGTGGGCGTTGGCGCGCGGATACACCTTGTCATCCCGTCGCATCGATATGAGCGAGGCGCGCCCCCTGGTTTCGCAATCGGGATCCGACTCCATGAGCCTCGATAACATGCTCGAGGCCCTGCTCGCGGGCGGCGCCGACTATTTCCGGGCCATGCGGCTACTGATCCCGCCCGCGTGGCAGAACATCCCGCACATGGACCCCGATCTGCGCGCGTTCTATGAGTATCACGCGATGCATATGGAGCCGTGGGACGGCCCCGCGGGAATCGTGTTTAC
>JAJZZU010000262.1 GCA_021797365.1 Pseudomonadota bacterium
CGACATCCCGGAGCTCGCGCAGCGCAATCTCGCGTATCTCTTGCCCGAGGATCGGGAGGGCGTGGCGCTGCTTACGTTGACCGAGGACGGTGTGTACATCACCATAACGCGCGATGGCGCGCTTTATCTCTCGCGCACCGTCGCCGACGCCTCATCGACCCTGGCCGACAGCCGCGGATTCGAGCATCTCCTGCTCGAACTGCAGCGCTCGCTCGATTACTTCGAGAGCTCTTTTCGGCAAAACCCCATCATGCATGTCGTGGTGGCGCCGGCCACGACGCGCACCGAGGCGCTCGTGGCCTTTCTGCGCAATCATCTCACGCAACGCGTCGCGTCCTGGGAGGCCGGGCGCTACGGCGACGTCGAGGCGGACGTGCCGGTCCCGGACGCCTGTCTGCTGACCCTGGGTGCGGCCTTGCGCCAGGACAAGGTGGCGCTGTGATCTCCCAGCAGATCAACCTCTATCATCCGATCTTCCGGCGCGAGCCCAAGCTATTCTCCGCCGGCGTGATGCTACGCGCCTGGCTCGCGCTCGTGGCGCTCGGGCTGGTCGCCGCCGCCTTCGATGCCTGGCAGGTCGAGAGTCTCTCCGGGGCGCTCGCCAATGCCCGGCAAACGGAGCACGCCGCGGTCGCCCGCCTGGCATCGGCCGACAGCGTCTTTGGGGTGGGCCGTGCGCGTGCGCGGCTCGCGGCCCTCAAGCGCCGCGAGCAGACCCTGAAGGGGCTTGGCCGCTTTCTGCGCCAAAGCCGCCGCGCCGAGATCGGCCCTGCGCCGGTCCTGGTCGCCATGAGTCGCGGCGTCCTTCCCGGCCTCTGGATCACGCGCTTTTCCCTGGATCGCAGGCAGCGCGCGCTCCAGCTTGCCGGTCACAGCCTGCGCCCGGCCCTGGTACCGCTTTTTCTGCATCGCGTGGTCGCCGGACCCAGTCTCGCCGGTTACCGCTTTCGGGGGCTTGTCATCACGCGCGCGCGCATAGCCGGGCGCTATCGGCCCTACGTGGATTTCACGGCGAGCACGACCAGTGCGGCCGCCAAGACCCATGCCCCTGCCCCGGCGGCGGCCAAGGGTGCGACATGAACCTAAAGGCGCAGATCGTTTCCATCCAGGAGCGTATCGATGCCCTGACGCTGCGTGAGCGCATCCTGTTATTTGCGGCGATCGTGGCCGTTACCTATGGCCTCATGATCATCGCCGTGATCCGCCCGCTCGAAAATCGCGCACGCGCAGTCACCGCCGATCTGGCCTCTCTGCACGCCAAGACCCGCCAGATCGATGCCCGCCTGGACACCATCCTGGCGCCGGGGACCCGCGCGCGCGAGGCCGCGGAACTGAAGGCGCTTGCGCGCAAGGTGGGCGTGCTCAAGGCGCATCTCACGCGTCTTGCGGCAGGCCTGGTGCCGGCCCGCGACATGCCTGCCCTTTTGCGCCAGGTCCTGGCGCGCTCCCCGGGGGTGACGGTCGTGGCCCTCGTGGACCGAAAGGTAATGGCCGTGCGCCGTAATCCGAAAGACAAACCCTTTTTGTATCGTCATGAAATGACGCTCGTCGTGCGCGGCACGTATGGCGCCTTGTTGCGCTATCTTACGGTGCTCGCCCACACCAAACGCCATGTCCTCTGGGGGCGGGTGACATTGACTACCGATCGCTATCCGTTTTCGACGGTACGGTTGCGGGTCTACACGCTAAGCACCCACGAGGCCTTGCTCCAATGATTGGCACGGTCCTTGTATGGTATTGGGTATGAAGAGAAAATGGCTTGTGGCGATGGTATTCGTGATATGGGCGCAAGGGGCGAGCGCTTACGGTCTCACGGATCCCACGCGTCCCCCGTGGATCGATCCCGCAGGCGCGGTGGGGGCGCACGCATCCGGCCTGCAGGCCATCATGCGCGACGGCGCGCGGCGGTTCGCCCTGATCGATGGCCGGGTCGCCACCGTAGGGTCGCGTATCGGGACGGCGCGCCTGATCGCCATCCATCACGACTCGGTCGTGCTGCGCGGCCGCGATGGCACGCACCGGCTGTTTCTCGCTCGCGGCCGCTACGTGAAGAAGACGGCGGTCGTGAAGGATGGGGTCTCATGAGATCGCGGCGACTACGTCTCCTGGCGGCGGGTCTCGCCGCGGCGCTTGCCGGGTGCGCGCCGCGGGGCTTCGATAAACCGCTCACCGCGCGCATGCAACGCAATTTGGCGGCGGGCGTGCGATCGCAAAGGCCGGCCGCCGTTTCGGCGGCGGTGGCCAACGCCCTGGTTCCTCCGGTCACGATCCAGTTACCGCATGCGCGGACACTGGTCGTGCCAAGTCGCTTTGATTTCAATACACGCAACGCGCCGGCAGCGCAGGTGTTCACGGAACTCGTGCGCGGCACATCCTACAGCATCGCCCTGCCGGACCACCTCGCCGGACGCATCACTGTGCACTTGAAGAATGTCACGGTGCCCGAGGCTATGCGGGTCATTCGCACCGAGGACGGCTACCAGTATCGGCGGCGGGGGCACCAATACTATATCCTGTCTTCGGGCCTTAGGACGCGATTGTTTCGGGTTCATTACCTGGATATCGTGCGCACCGGGATCTCCGAGACGCGGCTCACCGGCGAGAGCCTCACGAGCGTCGGGACCACCGGCGGGACCATGGAAGGGGCGCCGATGCCCACGAGCGGACAGCAGGGCATGACCCCCACGATCTCCGTGAAGACCACCTCGCGCAGCGACTTCTGGGCCACGCTAGCCAAGACCGTCACGGCGCTGGTCGGCAAGGGGCCGGGCCGCGAGGTGATCGCCAATCCGGAGGCCGGTCTGTTGGTGGTGCGGGCCGGCCCGAAGACCTTGCATACCGTGAGCCGCTTCCTGCGGCTCACCCAGGCGAGCGTCGACCGCGAGGTCGTGATCGACGCCAAGATCCTGGAGGTTGACCTAAAGAGCGGCTATCAGAGCGGCATCGACTGGGCCAAGCTCGGGAATATCGCCGGGGCGCAGGTGATAGGCGCGCAGACCGGGGGTGGCCAGCTGCTGTCTTCGGGGGTGGCGACCATAGGCGGCAACACCGGCAACATCAATCCCGCATACGGCTCCCCCAATCCTTATGGCGCGAACGGCTACTCACCGATCAATAACACCGCGGTGTCGGCTTTTGGCGGCATCTTCAGCCTCGCGCTGCATGCCGGGAATTTCGCGGCCTTCATCCAGCTTTTGAATACCGAGGGGCGCGTGCAGGTGCTGTCGAGCCCGCGGGTGTCGACCGTGAACGAGCAGAAGGCGGTCATCAAGGTCGGGGGCGATCAGTTTTTCGTGACTGGGGTGACCAACACCGAATCGCTGGTCGGGATCTCCCCGATCACAACGCCAGCCGTCCAGCTCTCGCCATTCTTCTCGGGGATCGCGCTCGATGTCACGCCCGAGATCGACGGTCACGGATCGATCATTCTTTATATTCACCCGTCGGTGAGCGAGGTGACGCAGGTGAATCAGCAATTCAGCGTCTCCGGGCAGGCGTTCAATCTCCCACTCGCTTCGAGCTCCATTCAGGAGTCGGATTCGGTGGTGCGCGCCCAAAGCGGCCAGGTGATCGTCATCGGTGGCTTGATGAAGGAAGGCTCCACCAACAATAACGCCTCGGTGCCGCTGCTCGGTAATATCCCGCTGCTTGGCAATCTCTTCAAGGACAAGAAGGTGGTAAGAGTCAAAAAGGAGCTTGTGATCCTCCTTAAGCCGACGGTCGTCGATCTCGGCGGCCCATGGGGGCGGGAGTTGACACGCGCTCAGAGACGGATCGCGCGCATAACGGGCCATTAAATGTACGAGCGTTATTTCGGGCTTCGCGAACTGCCCTTCGGACTTACGCCCGATACCGAGTACTATTTTGCCCACGCCCGTCAACAAGAGGCCCTGAACATGCTGCTTGCGGCGGTACGCATGGGCGAGGGTTTTCTCAAGGTCACAGGCGAGGTTGGGACCGGCAAGACCTTGTTGTGTCGCAAGTTCCTGGCGGTGCTTGCCGCCGATGCCCGATTCACGACCGCCTATATCCCCAATCCCACGCTCGACCCGTTGGCCCTGATGGAGGCGATTGCCACGGAGCTCGCGCTCCCTTCGGTCCCCGGTCACGGCCCTCATGCCCTCACGCATAGCCTCACTGAACATCTGATCGCAAGTGGCGCGCAAGGCCGACGCGTGGTGTTGTGCCTGGATGAGGTCCAGGCCATGCCCATTGCGACCCTGGAGTCCTTGCGGCTTATCAGCAACCTCGAGACCGAGAAGCGCAAGCTCATACAGATCGTCTTGTTTGGCCAGCCGGAGCTCGATGCGCGTCTCGAGGACCGCTCGGTCCGCCAGTTGCGCCAGCGCATCGCCTTTTCGTGCCGGCTTGCCCCCCTGTCGCTGAGCGATACCGACGATTATTTGCGGCACAGGCTGCATGTGGCGGGTTATGAAGGGCCGGCGTTGTTTGGGAGGCGTG
>JAJZZU010000263.1 GCA_021797365.1 Pseudomonadota bacterium
AATACGACGAAGAGCCGCTTATGGTGATCATCGACGGTGTCCATTCCCGTGCCGAGGGATGTGGACCACGTGATCGCTGGAACGAATGGGCTAATGTTCACGATCGCCTAGAGGGAGGATGCCCCGACTCTTCTTGTCCGAATTTTCCCGCGAGGCCCCGCATCCGTTGCGGGTACACGGTATGCGCCCCACAAGGCGATAGGACCGGGCGCCAAAATACCCACTGAGTGTAAGGATTCCCGCGGAAGCTGGCAAGAAATCGTCCCGCGTCCGCGACCTGCGCCACAACGGCACCCGCCAGGGGGGGATTTCTGTAAGGGGCGCGGCATCGAGGCCCTTTTTGTCGGCGATGGCGTGCCACCGCTGCGGCCGCCCCCACAACCTGCGCCTGAGCCAGCGGGAGTACGGCCAAGGACATCGATGACCTGCAACAGAAGTCCGAACAAGACCGCATCGTGCCTTGTGGGCCGCATGGCCCATGCGTCACCGGGGATGAGCGTGGTACATCCAGCCGGCATGGCCACCCGCAGAGGTGGCATGGCCACCCGCAGAGGTGGCATGGCCACCCGCAGAGGTGGTGCCCTGTATGCGGCCACCGTCACAAGCCCCAAGGGCGGAACTCGCGGTGCCAGGCCTGTGGCCTTGAAGGCCACCGGGATGTCGTCGGCGGGGTCGACATGCACCCGCCGGCGTTTGGTCAAGTGGTGCCGTTTCCAAACCGCATCACGTATCACCGTCCAGGAGCTTTGCGGTCTTGGCGGTGTAGTCGCCCGGGCACGGGTCACCGGGCGGATCCGTCCATCCGGCGTTGTCTGACCGAAACACGGAATCCAGCGCCCCAGGATGTTGGTGCGGGCTCCCTGGAGCCTGCCCATGAACCGAGTCAGTCGGCAAGAGGCTTACCCCCCTTTAGTGGGGTGAGAGCATCATTCCCAGGACAGCGCCCCGCCGGTCTGATACTCCGTCACGCGCGTCTCAAAGAAATTCTTCTCCTTCTTCAGGTCGAGGACCTCACTCATCCACGGGAAGGGGTTGGCTGCGCCACTATACTGAACAGGCAGGCCGATCTGCTGGCAACGCCGGTTGGCGATGAATTTGAGGTAATCGTCGAACATCGCGGCATTCAGACCGAGAACGCCCCGCGGCATGGTGTCGACCGCATAGCGGTACTCGAGCGCCACCGCCTCCTTTATGAGGTCGACCACCTCGTTCTGAAAGGCCTCGGTCCAGAGCGCCGGGTTTTCGATCTTGATCTGGTTGATGAGATCGATGCCGAAGTTCAAGTGCATGGATTCGTCGCGTAATATGTACTGGAATTGCTCGCTCGCACCCATCATCTTGTTGCGTCGGCCGAACGACAGCATCTGCACGAAGCCGACATAGAAGAAGATGCCCTCCATGATCACGTAGTAGCCGATCAGGTTGCGCAGGAAGCGCCGGTCATTCTCTTCGGTACCCGTCGAGAAGTTGGGATTCATGAGCTCGCGGGTGAACTGAAGCTCGAACACGTCCTTATCCGATATGCACGCCACTTCGCGGTACATATTGAAGATCTCGCCTTGATCGAGGCCGAGGCTTTCCACGATGTGCTGATAGGCGTGTGTGTGCAGCGCCTCCTCGAAGGCCTGCCGAAGTAGGTACTGGCGACATTCCGGATTGGTGATGTGCCGATAGATTGCGAGCACGAGGTTGTTGGCCACGAGCGAGTCGGCGGTCACAAAGAAGCCGAGATTGCGCTTTATGATGGTGCGCTCGTCGGGGGTGAGCCCGTTGGGGTCCTTCCAGGTCGCGATGTCACGCGACATATTCACCTCTTGCGGCATCCAGTGGTTCGCGCAGGCATCCAGGTACTTCTGCCATGCCCATTGATACTTGAAGGGCACGAGCTGATTGACATCGGCCTGGCAGTTGATGATGCGCTTGTCGTCGACCTGGACCCGCCCCGACCCGATCTTCAGGTCCTCGAGTCCGGTGACACCCCCTTGAGGGGCCTTGGTCGTGGCCTGTGTGCCGTCAAAATCCAGCATGTTTTCCTCCTGATTTATTGGCATGCCTCGCACTGCGGGTCATTGATGGCGCAGGCCTTGGGGGCCTCGGGCGCCGGACCGCGTACCGCGTTCAAGGCCCCATCGTTTAGCGTCGACTTCTCCACCGAGGTGGCGCCCAGAGTGCGCAGGTAATATGTGGTCTTCAGGCCCTTTTCCCACGCCAACATATACATGTCGGACAACTTCCGCCCCGACGGTTCCGCCATGTAGAGATTCAGGCTCTGTGCCTGATCGATCCACTTCTGGCGGCGCGACGCGGCCTCGATGAGCCAGCGCGGCTCGATCTCGAAGGCGGTGGCGTACAGGGCCTTGAGGTCGTCTGGCAGGCGGTCTATGCCGCGCACGCGCCCGTTGTAATACTTGAGGTCATTGACCATCACCGGGTCCCACAGGCCGCGCTCTTTCAGGTCGCGAACCAGATGTTCGTTCAGGACCGTGAACTCGCCAGACAGGTTCGATTTCACGAATAGGTTCTGGTAGGTCGGTTCTATGCTTTGTGCGACCCCGGCGATATTCGAGATCGTGGCGGTCGGTGCTATCGCCAGACAGTTCGAGTTGCGCATCCCATGCTGCGCTATGGCCTCGCGGACCGGCGTCCAGTCGAGCTCAACGCCTCGGTCCATGGACAGCGACCCGCCGCGCGCCTCCTCCACGAAGGCGATGCTGTCTATGGGCAGGATCCCCTGACTCCACAGCGATCCCTCATAGCTCGGATAGGTGCCGCGTTCCTTGGCAAGCTCGGTGGAGGCGAGGATCGCATAGAAGCTGACCGCCTCCATGGATCGGTCGGCGAAGGTCATTGCCTCGTCCGAGCTATATGGCAGGCGCAGTTTGTAGAGCGCGTCCTGGAAGCCCATGAGCCCGAGACCGACCGGCCGATGGCGCAGATTGGAGGCGCGCGCCTGGGGCACCGAGTAATAGTTGATGTCGATGACGTTGTCGAGCATGCGCATGGCGGTACGCACCGTGCGCCCGAGTTTCGCCATGTCCATGCCGCCCTCATTGCCGACATGGGCTGCGAGGTTCACGGAGCCCAGGTTGCAGACCGCAATCTCCTGGTCGGAGGTATTGAGCGTGATCTCGGTGTTCTTCGTGATCAGGCCGTTGACGGTCCACGCATGGGTCGGCGAGTCCACCATGAGGCAGTATGCGTCCTCGTTGGGGAGCGGTGTGAGCTTGGTGAATGTCGCATAGCCGCGCTGCTTGTCGCTCACATGCGGGCTGTCGCCGTGGTTCAACGGGAAGTCTTCCTCGCCCACCTGAAGTACGGACGCGGCTATCGCATGGCCTTCGCTGCTGCTCATGATCAGACGGAAGAGCGAATGCCGCCAGTAGGCCTTATCGATCTGCTGGATATGTGTCTCGACGCCGAGGTTGGCCCACACGATCTGCAGGCCTTCGATGAACGGCTGGTCGTAGGAGGCGAGGGTGAGATTCTTGATCATCCCGTTCCCGGCCTGATAGAGGCCGCGCAGGTAGGCCGTCACCGTCTCCTTGTCGCCCTTCCAGATGAGCTCCGGGATAACGACGTGCGTATGATCGCGCTCATCGTGGGTCTCGTGCCAGGGCTCATGGGTCTCTCCGGCCTCGTGCGAGACCGCCACCATGCGCGCCTTGCCGATATAGGCAAAGCGCGTCGCCTCGAGTTCAGTCACCATGCGATGCCGGCCGTAGGTGCTGCTCGCGGTCATGAGCCCTATCACGAAGGCGATCTCGGGGTTGTGCATGGGCCCGAACAGTCCTTCGCGTTGCTGAACGAGCAGGCGGTCTCCGGGCTTCAAGTGCTGCGCCTCGACCCAGCCGCGGTCCTTTACCCATACCTTGTGGTCCGGTGTGACCTTGTGGCGGTAGCCTTCCGCGGTTTCTATGCGGACGATCGGGGCGTTGGGTCGTGGCCGCAACATCTCCGATGCCTCGTAGACCCCGTCAAGCCCGACGACCCGATTCTTACCGCCCAGGGTATAAAGCTCGCCCACGGTCAGTAAACCGCGATCGGTCACCACCCGCTGGTCGGCGGTCATGCAGCATAGGTTGGAGCTGTGGACCACCCCCCTGTGGCGCTGAGGGCTGCGCAGGTTGCAGGGGTCCTTGAAGGCAAGCCACGGGTGGCCTGTCTCAAACAGCATCGACAGCATCTTGCGCCACAGATCGAGCGCCCGGACCTTCTTGAAGAGCTTCAGTTCGCCACGCGCCACGCGCTCTTCGTGGCGTTCATAAGCCGCCCGGAACGCCTCACCGTAGACATCGTGCAGGTCGGCGGTGTCGGACGGCGAAAACAGCGTCCACTCGGCGCCCGCGCGTACCCGCTCCATGAACAGGTCCGGTATCCAGTTCGCGGTGTTCATGTCGTGGGTGCGCCGCCTGTCATCGCCGGTGTTCTTGCGCAGCTCGAGGAATTCCTCGAT
>JAJZZU010000264.1 GCA_021797365.1 Pseudomonadota bacterium
GCGCCATGCGGTTGTCCGGGTCTATCGCCACGATGCGATCGAGGCGCGCAAGCCCGAGAACGATCCCTTCCGGGTGAGGAAGCGCGCCCCCGGACAGGCCGGTACCGGCGCCGCGCGCCACGACCGGCACATCATACTCCGCACACAAGGCCAACACCTGCCCAACCTCAGTCGCGCTTCGCGGCAACGCCACCGCCAACGGCCGTGCCCGGTAGACCGGCAGGCCGTCGCACTCGTACACCGTCACATCCGAGGATTTTTGGAGAAGACCGTCGGCGGGCAAGATACGCTTCAGGCGTCGCATGAAGGCCGCGGGCCACGGACACCGGTTGGACTCTGCAATTTCGTTCATAGATCCTATACTGCCGAGCGAAGCCTCGACGGGCAAGCCCAGGAGATCATGTCATGGCGCAGGACGGATTGGTTGTGGAAATCGCGCAGGTCGAGGATTTCCGATTCATGGTGCACTTCGCGCAAGGCGACCTGATGACCGACGAGCCGCCACCCACGGGCACCGGCAGCGGGCCCCAGCCGACCGAACTTCTGGCAGCCGCGGTCGCCAATTGCTTGATGGCAAGCCTACTCTTTTGTCTGAATAAATCCCATACCGAAACCGGGCCGCTCAGGGCCCGCGCCCATGGGCACACCGGGCGCGATGCCTCCGGCCGATTGCGGATCACCGGCATCGACGTGACGCTGATCGCCCCGGGCGCGACCCCAAGATGCCTGAGCCTCTTTGAAAACTACTGCACAGTCACCCAAAGCGTCAGGGCCGGCATCCCGATCAACGTGGCAGTCACCGACGAACAGGGTCGGGTGATTCACGAAGGCCCGATGCCGTCACCGAATCCTTCCTAACATTCCAAGGCTCTCGGACTTTTGCTGGTACCGGATGGTTCCGGTCGCGGGATAGAGTATTACGGTCCAGGCGGCCCATCCGCCATAGACACTTCAATCTTCACGAAAAGAGGCAGACGCAGATGCAAATGGGAACAGTGAAGTGGTTCAACGAGGCCAAGGGCTTCGGTTTCATAGCACCCCAGGACGGCAGCCCGGATGTGTTCGTACATTATTCCGCCATCAAGGGCGACGGGTTTCGGAATCTGTCTGAAGGCCAGGTGGTCGAGTTCGAGAGTACTCGAAGCCAGAAAGGGATGCAGGCAACTCACGTGCGGCCGATGCGCTAGATAGCGTCCCGGATCACCGCTGCCCGATAGGGCAAAATAGGGGCCCGAGGGCCCCTATTTCACGGTTGCAGGAACGCTTAGCCAGCTACTTCACAATACCCAGAAGGTGCATGGTGAACACCAGGGTGGTATTGGGCGGGATAGCCGGACGCCCTTGCGGTCCGTAGGCCAGATGGCCCGGGACCACGATCTGCCAGGTGGACCCCGCAGGCATCAGTACCAAGGCCTCCTTCAGGCCGGCGATAAGACCATTCACCGGAAACACCGCCGGCTTGCCGGCCTTCTGATTCGTCGCAAACAGCCGGCCATTGATGAAGCGCCCCCAATAGTCGGCCTTGATCGTATCCTGCAAGGTCGGCCGCGGCCCGTGCCCCTCGGTCAGAACTTTATACTCGACGCCGCCCGGCAGGATTTTTACGCCCGGCTTCTTCGCATACTTGGCACGGAACGCCCGGCCCGCGGCCTGCTCGCGCGCGCCCAGGGCCTTCAGCATCGCGATATTGTGGGCCTGCATCTGTTTTTGAAACTTGGCCACCACCGACGCCATCTGCGCCGGTGGCAAAAGCGGCTTCGCGCCCTTCAGGGCATCGCTTATGGCGCGCGTGAAGATATCAGGCTCGACGGGGATGCCGTTATTGCGCAGGTTCTCGCCGAACTGATAGCCAAGGCTGTAACTCAACTGTGCCTTGGGCGAGAGGCCTTTGGCCATGACGGGGGCCGCCAACAGGCAGCCTATAGCCGCCAACGCGGCGTACCTCTTATGCATGTAAGCTCCTAGTCGTAAGTGGGTAAACGACGGGACGCCCGGTTCGGACGTGCACTAAGGAAGCGGGCCCCGGTTGCGACTTTAAGTCTACCGGGGCCCGCTGTAAAACGATAGGGCCAGCGCTCCGCCGGCCCCGGGCGCGCAGCCGGATTAGCGGGCGGCGCCCTTCTTGGAAGTGACGGCGGAGGCAATGCCGACCTCCGCGGCCTTCGCCTTGTTGTAACGTTCGCCAATATCCTTCCAGTTCCAGACGTTCCATACCGCCTCGAAGAACTTGGCCTTATCGTTTTGATATTGCAGGTAATAAGCATGCTCCCAGGCATCTAGGACCATGAGCGGCACCGCGCCCGGCGTCATTTCGGACTGGTGGTCGTGGATCTCGGTGGTGATGAGGCGCTGCCCGGCCGGGTCCCACGCCAGAACCGCCCAGCCCGACCCCATGGTGGTCATGGCGGCGTTCACAAACTGGCCCTTCAGGCCTTCGAAGGACCCGAAGTCGCGATCGATGGCGCGCGCCAACTCCCCTTCGGGCTTGCCGCCGCCATTGGGTGAGAGGTTCTTCCAGAAAAGCGAGTGCAGGATATGCCCCGAAAGGTTGAAGGCCAGGGCATGCTCCAGGGCCGCCACGCGCGCGAAATTCTTGGTTTCCTGTGCCTCCTTCAGGCCTTCGAGCGCCTGATTGGCACCGTTTACATAGGCGAGATGGTGCTTACTGTGATGCAACTCCATGATTTTCGCGGAGATGTGCGGCTCCAAGGCGCCGTAATCGTAATCAAGGTCGGGCAATACGTATTTTTCCAAGGTCTTTCTCCTAGTCGTCGACGGTAGACAATTGGCCAGACAGGTGCGGGATGCGTCCCCGAGCCCCGGGTAGGGCTGGTCCGGGGCCACGGCGCCCGCACGGCCCGCGATCAGCAAAGGCCGCGATCGCGCAAGGCCGGTCTGCCGCCCCTTCCTGTCTGGACCGCCCCGACCTTTGCACGCTCAAGGCGGTTCGTGGGGGCGCGCGGCGGGACTTTCAAGAGATCTCGAGGAGGCGGACGCGATAATCGCTGCCGTCGGCGGCGCGCAGCAGGTCGCCGGAACGGAATGGATACCGGCCGCTGCGGCTATCCCCGAAGTATAGCCGCAAGGTCTCCCGAACCACGGGAAACGCCAGCTCACCCCAGGGGATGTCGGCCTCGTCGAAGAGCGCCACCTCGAGGCTCTCGGGGCCCGGTCCGAATTGGGCATCGCGCAGATGCGCACGAAACAAGAGGTAGACCTGACTGATCTGCGGGAGATTGAACAGGGTGTAGAGGCCGTCGATGTCCACGCGCGCACGGGCCTCCTCCCAGGTCTCGCGCACCGCCGCCTCGCGGGTCGTCTCCTCGTTTTCCATAAAGCCGGCCGGCAGGGTCCAAAACCCGCGGCGGGGCTCGATGGCGCGCCGGCAGAGCAGCACTCGGCCCTCCCACGACACCAGGCAGCCGGCCACGATCTTCGGGTTCTCGTAGTGGATGGCCAAACAATGATCGCAGACATCGCGCAGACGCGTGTCCCCCTCCGGGACCCGCCGGGTCAAGCCGCTGCCGCAGTGACAACAAAAGTGCATGAGGCGATTGTAACGCCGTATGGGCCCCGCCGTGTAGCACAGGGGGACACACGGCCGGGCCCGGCGACCGGACCGACCCTTGACGGGGGCAAGCCGGGCGGCGTAGCGTTGGTGTATGAATGACACCAATGTGACACCGGCGGTTCACACCGCCGTGGCGCTCTTTACCATCCGCGAACGCCTTCAGTTTTTGCGCGTAGGCGCAGAGCAGGGGCGGCTCCCCATGGTCGCACTCAGACAGGGGGAAGGATTGGAGGCCGGCGCGCGCCGCGCCCTGGAGACGGCCACCGGCATCGAGGATGTGTTTCTCGAGCAACTCTACACCTTCGACGGGGGACGCGCCGGGGCGCAGGCGATCGTCGCCTATTATGCGCTAGCGCCCTGCGAGCGGCTGCCGATCCGCCGGCCGGGCGTCGGCTGGGCGGACCCCGCCCAGGTCGCAACGCTGTTGGCTGTGGATCACCAGATCATCGTGCAGCGAGCGTGCGAGCGTCTCGCGGGCAAACTCGAATACGCCCCGATCGCCTATCAGTTCCTGGCGGAGCGGTTCACCCTGAGTGAGCTGCAGTCCGTCTATGAAATCATCGGACGCCAGACCTTGGACAAGCGCAACTTCCGCCGGCGCATGCACGCCTCGGCGCACCTGGTCGAGACCCGCGACGTGCGCCGCAATGGATGTCATCGCCCGGCGCGGCTCTACCGTCTGCGCGATACTGAGCCCGCGACTGCGGGATAACTGCGAGGAATTTTTGATGAACACCACCCCATCCCTGCAGCGCTTGGCGCGCGAGCCGTCGGTCACGGCGCTCGACCGCGCGCGCCGCATCCAGCGCATCAAGAAACTCCTTGTCGAACGGGACGCCGTGCTCGTCGCGCATTACTACACCGAC
>JAJZZU010000265.1 GCA_021797365.1 Pseudomonadota bacterium
GACCGGCCTTGCCGCGGCGGCGCGTGCCAAGGCGGGAGATCGGGCGGACGCAGTTGTGGCAATGGGAAAACAACCTCTTAAGGAAGAGCGGGAGCACGTGCGATGACAAGCGTAAGGGATTGCGTCAAGGATTACATTTCGGAGAATTTTCTCATGGGCCTGAAGGACACGGCGCTCACCGATGACGCCTCGTTTCTGGATCTCGGAATCATAGATTCGACAGGGGTGATCGAGCTCATCGCCTTTCTTGAGGAACGTTATGGAATACGGGTCGAGGACGCGGAAATGACCCCGGAGAACCTCGACAGTCTGGACGCGATCGAGCAGTTCATTACGCGCAAGACGTTCCGTCGGGCGTCGTCCATGACCGCTTAGGAGTCGCCTTATGGAACCGGCCAAGGAACTCGATGGAAGCGCACTGCTCGCGCTCGACTACGATCGGGAGATAGAGGCGATCGCAAAGCGGTTCAAGGAGACCGTGGTGCGGTTTCGCAGGCGCGGCGCGGTGGTGGCCGTGTCGGGGGGCGTGGATAGCGCGGTATGCTGCGCGCTGGCCGCGCATGCCCTGGGGCCGCATCGCGTGCTCGCGTTGTTGCTACCCGAACGTGAGTCCTCAGCTAATTCCGAACGGCTCGCCATGCAGGTGGTGGACATGCTTGGCGTGCCCTATGAACGCAAGGACATCACCGAGGCGCTTGTGGCGCTCGACTGCTATGAGCGACGCGACGCCGCGGTTCGCGCCGTGGTGCCGGAGTATCGTGACGGGTGGCGTAACAAACTTGTGATCGCAGGCGGCCTGTCCGGGCAATTCAACCATTTTCATGTCATCGTAGCCGGGCCCGATGGTGAGCGCATCGAGCGGCGCTTGGGCCTCAGGGAATATCTCGCGATTGTGGCGGCTACCAATTTCAAGCAACGGATCCGCAAGAATGTCGAATATCATCATGCGGACCGACTCAACTATGTGGTCGTTGGCACCCCCAACAGGCTCGAGTACGATCAGGGGTTTTTTGTAAAGAACGGGGATGGCGCGGCCGACATCAAGCCCATAGCACACCTCTATAAGACCCAGGTCTATGGGCTTGCCCGGCATATGTGCCTGCCGCGTGAAATCGTGGAGTCGATCCCGACGAGCGACACCTACAGCCTGCCCCAGGAGCAGGAGGATTTCTATTTCGCGTTACCTTACGCGCAGCTCGACGTGGCGCTCGCCTACCGGGATGCGGGCCGCAGCGCCGCCGAACTTGCTGTCACCCTGGGTCTGGACCGAGTAGCGGCGGCGCGCATCTATGCCGATATCGAGGCCAAGCGCCGGACGACACGCTACTTGCATGAGGCCCCGGTCCTCATGGGAGACATAGAAACGTCATGCGATACGAAGTGAAGGTAGTGGCCGTATCGCTCGTGCATTTTGTCACATGGCCGTTTTGGATACCGTCGGTCCTGGCCTACCGGCTGTTGGGCTCGGAGCGGGCCTTCGATGTCTCGGCGAAGCTCTTGAGCCTGTGGCCGGGACGCATCGGCCAATTTCTCCGGGCATCGTTTTACATGAAGACGCTCAAGGTGTGCCACTACGATCTGGCGGTCGGGTTTGGCTCTTTTTTTTCCCATCCAGAGGCGGAGGTCGGAAAGGGGGTAGGCATCGGAAGTTTTACCATCATAGGAACGGCGCGCTTGGGCGACGGGGTCATGGTGGCGAGCCGGGTGTCGGTATTGAGCGGCAAGTATCAGCATGGAGGCGGCCGGCGCGGGCGTGACTTTCGCGCCAACGACCTGCATCTGGAGCCGGTTCGGATCGGCGATGGGAGCTGGCTTGGTGAGGGATCGCTGATCATGGCCGATGTCGGTAGTCAGTGCATCGTTTCGGCCGGGAGCGTGGTCACCAAGGCTATGCCGAGCGGCGCGACGGCGATCGGCAATCCGGCGCGATTCCTGCACTATGCGGATAAGGCCGAATCCGCGGCCGGTTAGGGCACGCTCACAGCCCACGGACGGGCGGAGATCTGGGATGAATGGACTATGGGCACAAGGCGCGACGCCGGTCGAGGCGGATGATACGTGGCGGGATGCCGAAGCGGGGACCCGGTGACGCTTCGCGAAATCATGCGTTACGCGGGAACCTTGTACGGCGCCAATGTGGCGGCCTCGGTCGTGACCTTCGGTCTTACGGTCCTCATAAGCCGCGACATGTCGCGCGCCGACCTTGGGATCTATGGCCTGTTTCAGGCGTATTTTCTGTTTGGCGCCTACGCGTCGAGCTTTGGGCTTGCGCCCGCGACCGTCAAGTGGGTGGCGAGCGGGGCGGTGGACGACGGGGAATTCCTCACGTTCATGATGCTGAGGCTGGCCGGCATCTCGGGTCTTTTGTATGTCGCCGCGGGCATGGCTTACCTCCTGTCGTTCAAGGTCCTGGCCGCGGCACTGTTTGCGCTGCCCGCCTACCAGGTCTTTAGCGTCGGTTTGAGTGCTGCGCGCGCACGCCTGTGGAGGCGACGCGAGGCGCTGGTGCTGGTGTTCGCGTCGCTTGTGACCTCAGCGTGGATATTCGTGCTGCTGCTCGCCGATCACAGCTATTGGGCCCCCATACTCGGTCAGGTGTTGGGGGCCTATAGCACCGCTTTGGCCATGATCGCCTATGCCTTGACCCGAAGACTGCCGCGACTGCGCTGGCCGGGCGCCTGGCGACGGGCGTTCTGGGGCACGGCGCTGCCGGTGTTTCTAGGGTCCTCGGTGTTCGCCATAGGGGAGCTGGCCGATCGCCTGGTGATACGCCACATCCTGGGTCTTGCGGATCTCGGCATCTATGTCCTGGCGCTCACCTTGTTCAATGTGCTGAACAAGCCCGTCCATATGCTCTCGCGGGTATTGCTGTCGCACTTTTCGCAGGCCGATCACGGCGCTGGTCACGCCCAGGCGTTGGAGATCGTGCGCGTCAATCTCGCCGTCCTGCCGCTTATGGGTCTTGCCGCGGCCGCCGTCCTGCCGTGGGTCATGCCGCAGGTGTTGAACCGCAATTACACGCAGGCCTTCCCTGTGTTCGCAGTGCTCACCGCGGTGATCCTCGTGAAGGCCGTCGAACTCGTCCAGTCGAGCCTCGCCGTGGCGCGTGATTCGGCGACGAGCAATATGCGTGCACAGGTCGTGGCGCTCGCGCTCTATGCCTTGACTGTGTTTTTCCTGACACGGGCCTTCGGCCTGATCGGCGTGGCATGGGCCGTGGTCCTGCGCTGGACGGTGCTGACCGTGGTCCAGCGGTTCGATATGAAGCGCCGCGGGATCGATGTTTTGCCATCCCATCTTTTGATGCGCGCCGCCGTCGCCTATCTCGTGGCGTTGGCATTTTTCCCAGTCGCGCCATGGTTCATGGGTATCGCCTATCTGGGTCTTGGGGCCATGCTGCGCTTGTGGTCCGTGCCACGTGCCTGGCGTCTGGCCCTCGGCCGCGTTGAAAGCTGAATCGACAAGGAGGAATAGACAATGCTGATGCCGCAAGCAGCGCGAACGAAACCAGGGCCGGGCGGTGCGCCCCGCCCCTGGGAGACGGCACGTATCATTGAGACGCCACTGGCCCATCGCCTGACCCTGGCATCCATGTTCGTGTTTTTGGCGAAGATCGGCAATCTTCCGCATCTCGGGCATTTCGAGATCGGCAAGGTCATGATTGGTCTTTCCGTGCTGGCGCTACTCTTCGAGGGTGGTGGCTGGAAGGAAGGGCTTTTTAGCCATCCGATCATGCGTGCCTACATAGGGCTATTTGTCATGGGTCTTATGACCATACCGATCGCGGTGTGGCCGGGCGGGAGCGCGCGTTTCTTGTTCGGTAATTATCTCAAGGACATGGTCTTGATCGTGTTGCTGATCGTGACCACCAGGACTCCGAAGGACGTCCGCCGCCTGCTGTGGACGATCATCATCAATACCCTGATCCTGGATGCGATTCTCCTGCATTACGGGGACCACAAGATTACGATCGTGCATCTCGGGAAAAACGAGATCGCGATGACATCTGTGATCGCCTTTGGCATGTTGCTCGGCCTGCCGGTAAGCGGCGTTGGCAAGATGCTCAAGTGGGCGTCCGGAATCATGCTCGCGTTCTCGATCTTCATGAGCGTGTCGCGCGGCAGCTATCTCGGTCTGTCGGCGGTGCTCATATTGTACACGTACATACGGTTCGGACGGCGTGCGGGGCTTGCCATTGTGGGCGGCGTGTTTTTGGCCCTGGCGGTCGTGGTCGGCGCCTACGAATTCGGTCCGCCCAAGGTACACCATGCCGTAAATACGCTGATACACATTCAAAACGATTACAACCTGACGGCGCGCACCGGGCGTATCGCGATTTGGAAACGTGGCCTGAAGATCATAAAGGCCCATCCCCTCGGTGTGGGCATGCGCAATTTCCCGATTGCCGAAGGACACATCGTGG
>JAJZZU010000266.1 GCA_021797365.1 Pseudomonadota bacterium
GTATGCGTGAAGGCAAGCCGCCAAAAGAAGCGCTTGGCAAAATGGCGATGAACACGAGGATGGGCGCCGGAAGCCACACGGATGCCAAGCATTAGGACCAATGCAGGGCCCCAAGACCCGTCTCCCGGCTGAATCAGGAGGTCATAGCGCTTCCCATAAAGTCTCCGTAATAACGCAAGCCGCGGCAACAAGGAGCCTAGTAGGCGCTTACCCCACCGCGCCCTTATAAGCTCGACAGACGAAATATGGGGATGCCCGGACAGAAGGCCCGCTGTGTCGTCGAATGCTAAAACGTCGATCAGGCAGTGCGGGATATGTTTCTTAAGAGCGCCAAACAGAGGTGTCGCTAAAACTATGTCGCCCAGGGCGCGCGGCAGAACGATCAAGCATCGGCGGATCTGCTCGTGGTCGACAGGCTGCGACGAATTCCTCATGGGCTCAAGCAGTGTCCCGGCTGCTGCTCTCCTGCTGCGTTCATGATTCGCGATTACCGGGACCTATAGTCGGACATCGTGAGCGGTTTGGTTTGACGGGTTAAGGTCGCGGAAATTTCGGTAGAGAACGTGGTTGTCAAACCCTGGCTCGAAAGAAAACCGCCACGACCAACAGCAGCAGCATAGCCAGTAAACCGAACCCAGTCCAGCTGCTGTCGCAGCCGGGGTACGCTCGGCGCGTGGCGGGCAAATGGTTGCGCCTGGCGCCAGGGTATCCCAATGAGGAAGGTTGTCGCAAATGCTATGCCGACAGGCCCCTGCGCCTCTCTGTCTACCAAGCTGTCCCTTATTCAGGACTTCGTATCACGGCTTGCTTAGGTCCCGTCCGGCGTGCCTACTGGAACGGGACACCGGACTGTTGGCGATGGGTTCTGGCAGCGCCGGGCTTAGCCGCCATCTCCGCGGGACAAGAGGCTCACGTCTGCGAATCTGTCGCTACGACCTATGGCGGCGCGTCTCGCATAGGCGGCGGGGGGCGCGACCGCTCATGCCGCGAAGCCAGTCGTGCCTCCGGCGACATCGATTGACATCGCGTTGCTGGCCTCTGGGGCGGCCTTGATTCGCAACAGGAATCCCGCGCTCAGGCCAACCGAGGGGCGAGCTCCGGCCGCCATTTCACGGCTCCCCTGGTATTATGCACCACTATTCTGGAGGACTCATGTGCGGGATCGGAGGGTTTGTCGGTAAGCGGGTCGTCGACCCTGGACAATGGCGGGCGATGCTCGCAGCCCTCAAGGTCCGTGGCCCCGATGCCCAAAAGGCCGTGGTGTGGGACGGGTCTTTTCAGGAGACGGACGGCGCGGGCACGGCTGGCCTTTTGCACGCGCGCCTTAGTATCCGCGATCCACGTCCCGAGGCCGATCAGCCCATGGCCAACACCGAGAGGGACATCTGGGTCTGCTTCAACGGCGAGGTCTACGGTTTTGAGGCCGACCGGGAGGAGTTGCGGCGCCAAGGCTACGCCTTTCACACCACGAGCGATACTGAGTTTATCCTCCATGCCTATGAGGCCTGGGGAGATGCCTTTGTCGAGCGGCTGCGCGGCATGTTCGCGATCGTCATCCTCGACCTGCGTCGTGGACGCCTTTTTGCCGTGCGGGATCGGCTGGGATTGAAGCCCCTCCTTTATTACGCCGACGGCGAGAATTTGGCGTTTGCTTCCACCCTGCACGCCCTGTTGCCCTATCTTGGAGATCGGGCGCGGATGGCCCCCGAGGCCATTGACGCCTATCTTGCTCACCGTTATGTCCCGGCCCCCTTGACCCTGGTGCAGGGCGTCCGGCGGTTTGCCAACGGTACCTGTCTCGCCTGGGAGTTTGGGCGTGGCCTGTCCCCCGAGTTGCGCACCTATTGGCGGCCAGCGCCCTCGGTCGCGGATTTTCAGGCGACGCTCGACTCTGCGGTGGCCCTGCGCACCGCCTCCGACCGGCCTGTGGGGATCTTTCTGAGTGGCGGCATCGACTCCGCGGTGGTGGCGTCGAGCCTTGTGCGCCAGGGCTATACGAACATTACCGCCTTTACCGCCACTTTCCCTGGGACCGGTTACGACGAGGGGCCGCAGGCGGCGCGCATGGCCAAGGCCCTGGGGCTCGCCCATAGGGCGATACCCGTGGAGCCGCGTCTCGCTGACGACTTCGACCGCATCGTCGCCGATCTCGACGAGCCGTTCGCCGATCCCAGCGCCTTGCCCCTTTGGTATCTCGCGCGGGCCGCAAGCGCGGAGGTCAAGGTGGTGCTGGGCGGCGATGGGGGCGATGAGTTGTTCGCCGGCTACAAGCGCTATCGCCAGCACCTGCGCAGCCGCTGGCGCGGCTCTGCCACGATCTCGCTTGCCTATGATGGCCTGCCATGGGAAAAGCCGGCGCGCTGGCGTGAGGAGCTGGGATTGACCTGGCAGGAGGCCTATGTGCTGCGCTTCTCGGGGCTGTCGCCGGCCGTGCGCCGCTACCTGCAGCCCGATCTCCCTGGGGCCCCCGCCGTGCATTGGCGGGATTTCCCCTCGGACCAAAGGGGTCTCGCCGCCCTGCTGGCCATCGACTTCGCCAATTACCTGCCGGAGTACATCCTGCGCAAGGGCGACCTATGCACCATGGCGCATGGGCTTGAGCTGCGTGCCCCCCTTCTCGACCACCGATTCGTGGATCTCGTGACCGGCCTGCCCGCAAACCGGCGCTTCACGCGTCCCGCCAAGGCCCCCTTGGTCGAGACCTGCCAAGTCTGCCGCGACGAGGGCCTGTTGACCGCCAAGAAGCGCGGCTTCTCGCCACCCCTGAACCGTTGGCTGCGCGAAGACCTCTTTGCGCGGCTCCCGGACCTCGGGGCGCGCCTGGGGGCTGCGACCGACGGCCAGCTCCGGGCGGAGCGCGTCGATACCCTGGTCGCGACCTACATCGCAGGCCTCGACAAGCTCGCCGAGCCGGTCTACCAGTTGCTCGTGCTGGATGTCGCCCTGCGCTCCCTTGGCCTTGCGGCCTGACAGCCGATCAGGGCTGTTTCTTGGCAAGCACAGCGGCAATGGCCTCAAGGACATCGTTCTCCGAGATCCCAGTGCTGCAGCGGGCCGTGAAGGCGCAATCCTCAGGCGAACGCACGCATGTCTGGATCCACGGTCGGCTCCTTTCGAAGAGCACCGTCTCGTCGCGACAAGGTATATCGGGACGAGTCACCGCTCGGTAGGGGGCGGCGGCATAGAATGCCACCGGACCATAGAGGGCCGCTTGACCGGGCCCGAAGAGTACGACGGATGGCGTACCCGTAACGCGCGCCAGGTGCGCGATGCCTGTATCCAGGGAGACGAGAAGGCGGGCTGCGGCCAGCAGATGCCACATGTCGCGCAGGTCCAGTCGCCCCGCGACATTCTGGAACCGCCCCTCGGGATCGACCGCATGGGTCAGCGCCTCCTGTCCCGGACCCGCGCTCAAGATGACGTGAAGCCCTTGCCGGACCATCTCTACGGCGACCCCGTGCCAGTGTTCGGCGGGCCAGTATTTGAGCGGCGAGCCGGCGCCGAGGTGCAAGACGGCGTATGGGATGTCGGGCGGTGTGAATCGTCCGCGCCGAGGGGGCGGCCAGTCCTTGGGGTTGAAGCGCTCGTCATCGGCCGACGCATCACCGGCAAGCGCTGCCATCATGTCGGGCAGGGTCGTAAGCCGGTCGGGTGCGGGTAGGGCCTCGTCCAGCGATACCCGGTAATACCAGGCGCCGCCCGCGTAGCCGCGTACCCACCGGGCGCCTGCGGCGCGCGCCAGCCAGCCATGGCGGCTCTCGGCGGGTACGATGGCGAGATCGAAGGGCCCGAGGGCGCGCAGCCGGGTCAGGCTGTGGCGATCGCGGGGTTCGAACGGTACGGTTGTCAGACCGTAGGGCTGTCCTTCATAGAGCGGGAGGAAGGCCAGCGGGCAGGTCATGACGAGCTGTGCTTTCGGGTGACGGTGTCTGAGCCGCGCCACGAGCGGCGTCAGCATCAGGGTATCGCCGAGCAGCAGATTATGCGCGACCAGGATACGACGGACGTCTTCCGCGGGCGGCCGGCGTCGGCCGCGGGCGAGCGCATGCCAGGCGATACGCGTGCGCAAAGGGAGCCGGCTCGCACGCCTAGTCATGATCGCTCTTCGCGCGCAGGAGGTCTTCGTAAAAGGCTACGAAACGTTCGCCCATGAGCCGCAGATCGTAGGGTTCGATAGCCGTGCGCGCCGCTTGACCCATCGCCGCGCAGCGCGCGCGGTCGAGAAGCGACGCGCAGGCCTCTGCCAGACCATCGGTGTCGAGGGCATCGCGAACAAAGCCGGTCTCGCCCTCGACGAGCAGCTCGAAGTTCCCGGCCGAGCGGCTCGTGACAACCGGCAGCCCGCAGGCCATGGCCTCGAGCACGACGTTGGGCGAGGGATCGTAGAGGGCCGGCAGGATGAAGGCGTC
>JAJZZU010000267.1 GCA_021797365.1 Pseudomonadota bacterium
GAGGAGGGCCGATTGGCGCGCGTCAAGATCAAGTCTCCGTCTTTCTCGAACTGGCGGGTCTTTCCGTTCACGGTGCATGGCAGCAACATGATGGACTACGCCATCAACGAGGCGAGCTTCGGGCTCACCATCGCCGGCGCGGATCGCTGAAGGGGGTCGTATGCCGTTATGGACATGGACGGGACTTAAGGGCGGCACGGCAACCGCGCGGTGGCCGGGGCGCGGACCGGACGGCCAGGCCGGGGTGTACGGGATGCCGCGACTGGATGCCAGCCATTGCAAGCCCGATTGCCAGTCGTGCGTCGAGGCGTGTCCCACCGCAGCGCTATCCGGCCAGGGATCGGATGTCGCCCTGGATTACGGCCGCTGCATCGCCTGCCAGGCGTGCGTCGAGGCGTGTCCCGAGGGGACTCTGGAGGCCTCGTTCGACTGGGCGTTCGCGGTGCGCGACCGCGACGATCTCATCTGGCGCGGCCGCGAGTTGCCATCGGCCACGCCGCGTCCGGCGCCGGCGACCGGGGCGTTCGCCAAGAGCCTGCATATTCGCCATGTCGACGCCGGCTCTTGCAACGGCTGCGAATCGGAGATCGCAGCACTCAATAACCCCTTCTACAATCTTCACAGGCTGGGGATCTTCTTTACGCCCTCGCCGCGATTCGCCGATGTCCTGCTGGTCACGGGTCCGGTCACCGAGGCCATGCGCGCGCCGCTCCAGGCGGCCTACGAGGCCATGCCCGAGCCGCGTTTCGTGATCGCCACCGGCACGTGCGCGGTATCGGGGGCGCCGTTCGAGGGTGGCTATGGCGGCGGCCACGGCCTGTCGCCCCTGATCCCCGTGGATGTGTGGCTGCCGGGCTGCCCACCGAATCCGGCGGCGCTCATCCATGCGCTGCTCATCTTGCAGGACCGCATGCCGGTGCGCGTGCACGGAGGCCGCTATGAGCCTTGATCTATTTTGCGTCGCGGCACTTTTTTGGGGCCTTGCCCTGCTCTTTGCCGCCTCCTGCCGGTCACAGTCCGTATCCCACGGGGCGCTTGCGCTCGGCATCGTCGCGGCCCTCGGCGGATGCCTGGCCGGCGCCTTCAGCGCTCATTCCACAACGGCCTCGCTGTTCACCTCCGGCGCCATCTTCGTGCGCTTTCGCATCGATCCGGCCGCTGCCTGGCTGCTGGGTTGGGGCCTCGTGGCGGCCCTGGCCGCGGTTTGCGCCGGGACGCCCGCCCACCGCCCGCGCCTGTGGACGAGCGGCGCCGCCCTGTCTTTGCTGGGCGCGCTCGGGGTCGCGGGCCTGCAAGACGGGGTGTCCTTTCTGATCGCCTGGGAGCTCATGAGCCTGGGCGGCGCCGCCCTGCTGCTCGGCGACCGCCAAGGTCCCGTGCCACAGAACGGACGCGCGGCGTTGTTTATGCTGGCGTTGCTCGAGGTGGGGTCGGTGGCCCTGTTGGCGGCGATCCTGATTCTGGGCGCCCGCCATCCGGCATTCGCGTCGTGGCCTGTCACGCTCCGGCAGGCCCCCGATGGCCTGATCTTCGTGACCGGGGTGCTGCTGATCGTAGGCTTTGGCGCCAAGCTGGGCCTGCTGCCGTTTTACGAATGGTATCCGGCCGCCTACGGATCGGCGAGCGGCGCCACCGGGACACTGTTGTCCGGGGTGATACTGAACGCCGCGTGGTTTGGTCTCGCGCGCGGGGTCTTTCAGTGGTTGCCACGGTTTCCCGGGCTGACCGCCTTCGGCGCGCTGCTGGTGGTCATCGGGACATTGACTGCCGTGCTCGCGATCCTCTATGCCTTCCAGCAGGAGGACTGGCGACGCCTGCTGGCGTTCTCGTCTGCCGAAAATGCCGCCGTGGCCGTGGTCGCCCTGGGGGCTGCCGTACTGTTTCGCCGGGATCACCTGCCGCTCCTCGAGGGATTCGCCTTCACGGTCGGACTTTTGCATCTCGGGGGCCATAGCCTGGCCAAAGGCACGCTCATGCTGTCGGCCGACCACGTCCGCGAGACGCGTGGTCATTATCACATCGCCCAAAGTCGTGTGCTCGCCCAGAGTCCATGGACCCTGGGCGTTGGCGCCTTGTGCGCAGTGATGAGTCTTGCCGCCCTGCCCCCGCAGGCCGGCTTTGTCAGCGAGTGGTACCTGTTTCAGACGGTCTTCCAGGACTTTCGCCTCCACGGCGCCTTGGCACAGATCGCGCTGGCGTTCGCCGGTGCCGGGCTTGCGCTCACCGCCGCCATTGCGCTTGCCACCATGGCCAAGCTGTTTGGCGTCGGCCTGCTCGGCAAGAATGGGGTATCCGGCCCGGTGGGGACGGCACGCCGCAGAGGCACGATCCTGGTCCTGGGGCTTGCGGTCCTCGGGTACGCGGTCGGCATGCCGTGGTGGATCCAGGGACTTATACATAGCCGGCTTGCGCATAGCGGGCAGGCCGCGGCCCGGCTCGTCCATGGCCTCATGCTCGTGCCCCTGGACCCCCATTTCGCGTTCATTTCCCCGACCCTACTCGTCATCGTGGGGCCGCTCCTGGCACTGATACCGCTCGCCCTCCTGGCCTTCGGCATGAGGTCCGGGCGGCGCGTCGCACCGATCTGGGCACACGGGCTGCGTACCCTCCCGCAAGCCAGCGCCACCACCGCGCTCGCGTTCTCCAATGCGCTGCGCGAATTGTATAGCTTCGTATACCGGCCACGGACCATAGCCGAGCGGCGCATCGAGAAGCGGCCGTATTTCATCAAGGCGGTGCGTTTCGAGTACGGCCAGACCGCCTTGTTCGGCCCCACCCTCTTTACGCCCGCCACCCGCCTCGTACGCGCCCTGGCACAACGCGCAAGCATCCTGCAGCGCGGATCCATGAATGCCTACCTGGCGTATATCGGGATCCTGCTGCTCTTGGTACTCGGCTCGGTCTTCTGGAGATAGGGCGCGGCGGCCGGCCGCCGAGGACAGGACCGTGATCGATGATGCGCGCGCGCATCGCGTGGCCTATCATGGACCCCCACAATGGCGTATGGAGGGCGGAGAACCCATGAAAACCATATCGATGGTGCGCATCTACATCAAGGAAGGCGACAAGCTCGAGGGGCACAGCCTGATGCAGGAGATCTTTTCGCTTTTGCACGACGAACACCGCGTGCATGGGGTGACGGTATTCCGCGGCATCGCGGGCTTCGGGGCCAAGGGGACGGTGCATTCCGCGGACCTTTTACGCATGACCGTGCACCTGCCACTGGTCCTGGAGTTTTTCGATGAGCCCGCGACCATCGACGCGGTCATGCCACTTTTGCAGAAGATGGTGCCTCCGGGGCATATCGTACGCTGGCAGGCGATGTGTGACTGCGCGGAGTAGCGGCTTTAGGGTGGGTGAGTCGCACCGTGAGCGCCGTGAACCACCCGCCGCCCCTCCTTGTTCAGTCGGTGGGGGGAGACGTGCCCGTCGCCAAGGCCTTTTCGATGGCCGCGCCGAGCGCCTCGCCCAAGATGGCCCCGAGCGTGGCCCCGATCAGCGGGAGAATCCCGGCGTAAAATGTGCCGGGCATGGCGCCGACCACACCGGACAAGGCGCCGACCCCCCTGCGCTCGGTCTTGGGTGTGCCGATCACCTTGCCGTAGCGCCGCACCGCCTCTTCACCTTTCGCGGCCAAATTCAAGAGACTCGCGGCACTAACCCCCAGGCGATCGGCCGCCGCGCGCAGTTGCTCCACCGTAAGCGATGTCTCGCCCTTCTCCACCCGCGACCAGGTCGAGCCCGCGAGCCCCAGCTGCTCGGCAAACTGCGCCTGCGTGAGCTTGCGCCGGCGCCGGAGCTCCGCCAAGACATATCCGAGGACGGCACGTGAAGTCGCCACCAGCGTAGGTTGCTGTTCCGATCCCTTTTCCTCACTCATGGTTTGCCCCGCTAACTTCCTGCCTTGCGCAATATGGCGTCGTCTCCATCTTATCTCTAATGGCTCACTATGCATAGAGAACGAACTTGCGTATCGTGCAACTTTGCTGTAGGGTCCGATTCATAGTACGCACCACGAGGTTGGCGCACCATGAAAACACCCAAATGCCCCCGCTGTGGGACCGATGATCACGTGATGGAAGACACAACCGGGCGCGACCGCGGACGGCGCGCAGGCGCCGTCGTGGGCGGGCTGGCTGGTACGGTCGGCGTGGCCACCGGGGCCGTTGATGGCGCGGCGCTCGGGGCCACGGTAGGCTCCGTCATCCCCGTGCTCGGCACCGCCATTGGCGGCGTAGTTGGCGCCGTCGCGGGTGGTCTCGCCGGCCTCACCGCCGGCGCCAAGGTCGGCGAGACCATTGGAGGGCTTTTCGACTCCGGTCATAAGTGTCACAAGTGCGGCTGGCATAGCTGACCGGCCCGTCGCGGAAAGGC
>JAJZZU010000014.1 GCA_021797365.1 Pseudomonadota bacterium
CTACAAAGTCCGCATTACGCAAGACGGGTTCGAGATTGAGGGCATTACCCAGGCGCAGATCGACGCGTTTTCACGCAGGACAGGGCAAGTAGACATCGCGTTAGAGTCTCAAGGGTTGACCCGCGAGGTCAGCACAGCTAATCAGCGCGACGTAGCAACACTCGGCACCCGCGAAGGTAAAACGAAGCTGTCGCGCATCGAACACACGTACGAAGTGCGCGATCGCGTGCGGACAGAAGGCCTTGACCTTGATGCTCTGACCCGTGAAGCCCGCGCCCGCGGCCCCATCGAGACCGCCGATCTGACGGACGCGGCGATCAAAAGCGCCGCCCGGCACCTGGGCGAGCGTGAGTCGGTTTTCTCCAAGAACCAAACCCGCCTCGAAGCCCTGCGCGCGGGCATGGGCGGCACCACCCTAGACGCAATCGACGCCGCCATAACTGCCGATGGCGCTGTTATCGACGTGGGCGGCAACAAGCTCGTCACCAAAGTTGCGCTCGTGGCCGAAGCCCGCATCCTCAAGGCCGCACGCGCGGGCTTGGGCGGGTCGGCGGCGCTCATGACCACCGGAGACGCCGAGTCCTTTATATCCAAGCGCGAGGCCTTCCAGGGCTTCCAGTTCAGCCCCGGTCAGCGCGAGGCCCTGGCCTTGGGCCTCACTTCTCCCGACCGGGTCTTCGGTATCCAGGGCGCGGCGGGGGTCGGCAAGACGACCTCGATGAAGCCGCTGATTGAGGCGATGCGTGCGGGGGGTTATGAGATCGTCGGCCTAGCCCCGACCACCGACGCGACCACGGCCCTGGCGGGCGCGGGCGCGGACGACACGCGCACCATGCAAAGCTGGCTGGCGGCCCTGGTCCCCAAAGACCCGAACACCCCGCGGTTCATTATTCTGGACGAGGCCGGAAAGGTCTCAACCGGCGACATGACGCGCCTTCAAGCGAAACTCCAAAAGATGCCCGGCGCGCGCCTCCTGTTGACAGGCGACTATCGGCAGACGCCATCGGTCGAGGCGGGCGCGCCCTTCAAGGCGTTGATCGAGAGCGGGGCGATACAGTCCGTGAAAATCCGCGAGGTCCAGCGCCAGAAGGACCCCGCTTTGCTGTCTATGGCTCAATCGTGGGCCGACGGCGACGTGGCCGGCGCGCTCACCAAGGCCCGCGACCATATCACCACAGTGAAAGTACCGTTTGACGAATCCACCGGCCGCAAAAAACCTAACACGGACGAGCGCCGCGCGGCTCTGTCCGCCGCCGGGGCTCAAAATTATCTGGCCCGCGACCCCGAGCGCCGAGACAAAACCTTGATGATGTCCGGGACAAACGACGTGCGCCGCCGGGTCAACTCTTTGGTCCGCGAAGGACTCAAGGAGCGGGGGGCTATCACAGGCGCGGAAGTCGCGATCCGCGCCCTGGACCAAAAGGACATCACCAAGGAGGCCGCCACACGCCCAGACTTCTACCAGCCCGGTGAAGTCGTGCGCCTGACCGAGGGCCGTGGCCGCCAACAGACCACCACAGACTATCGCGTGGTCGGGGTGGAGGGTCGCCACGTCATCCTCGAAAACGACGCAGGCGAGGAGAAGCGCTGGCAACCCCACAAGGCGCGGGAGGGAAGCTACGTCATTTTCACGGAACGCCAGATGTCGCTGGCGGTCGGAGATTCGATCCAGGTGCGCGCCAACGCGGGTAATAAGCGCGACCCCGGCGCGTTTCTTGGAAACGGCCAAACCGGAAAGGTCGTGGCCCTGGACAAGGACGGGCCGCGTCTCCGTTTGAACGACGGGAGGGAGGTCGTTTTGCAAAGCGAGGGCCGCCACTGCCTGGACTACGGCTGGTGCCGCACGGTCTCTAAAGCGCAGGGGTCAGAAAAGCTGGCGGGCCTGCTGTTGGACGAGGCCTCTCACGGTGCATCCGCGGAATTAGCAAACGTGGGCTGCACGCGGGGCATAGAAGACCTCGAGATTTTATCCGACAACCCCGAGCGCACTTTGAAAGGCTGGGCCGCGTGGATGGACCGCGAACAGGCCACCGAGGCGGCCAAGCGCCTGGGCGACATGGACCCCGCGCGCCTGGACGCTCTGCGCGCCGAGGTGCGCGCGGAGCTTGAGCGGGAGCCGGGGGCAGACCTGGGCCTAGGCCGCGCCGGCGACCTGGCCCGCGCCCGCGACGCCCGCCCTTTGGAGATTGAGCAAGCCCGCCAAGAAATGGAGATCGAGCGATGAACTGGAACCGTTTGAGAGACAGCCTCCGCTGCCTATTTCTCCCCCGCAGCCACCGTCGTCGGGTCCGGCAAGCCCGGCGCGTGTTGCGCAAGGTCCGACCTTGGCTCCAAGAGCCGTCCGGCGCCGCCCGGGTCTTCGGGTACCTCCGCAAAATCGATGCGCTCGCCTTTGAGGAATTGGTGTTGCAGTCCTTTGTGGATGCGGGTTGGTACGTTCGCCGTGGCACCCGCTACTCGGGTGACGGGGGCATTGACGGCCACACGCGGCCCCCCGGTCACCCCTATTGGATGCCGATCCAGTGCAAACGGTATCGCTCCCACATCGACCCCGCCCACGTCCGCGACTTCGCGCACCTGATCTATCCCAGCCGTGGGTTTTTCATCCACACCGGCCGCACGGGCGCGGCCTCCTGGGATGCCCGCCGCGGACCGGGCGTGGTTGTGGTGAGTGGGGAAAAGTTGGTGGATCTGGTGCAGGGCCGATTTGAATTTCCGCGCCCGCAGCTAAAGGTGCGGGCCGGTCTGTCCGGCCCATACAGGAGACAACGCTATGACGAATGACGATTTTGAAAAAATGAAGGACTTGGTGTTCTCCTCTATCCCTCCAGGGGACGTGCATTTCATCCTGTCCGAATGGTCGGGCGCCAGCTACCCAAAACTCATTGAAGCCCTGGCCCTGTACTTATCTCTCAAAGAGGTTCAGCAGGCAGCTATCAGGAAGCTGACCCTGGAGGAGATGACCCTGGTCCGCAACGCCGGCACCTACACCCTGCAATAAAGCAATTTCCGTCGCGACAGCTAAAGGCAAGGGCCCCGCATCGGGCGCCCCCTATAAGGAGTAAAGAAACATGAAGCAGCAAAAACTCTTGACCTTGGTCTTGGCCCTGGCCCCCGTAACCGCCTTGGCTCACACGTCCTCCCCTGGCGCCCTTCGCCTTGGCGTCTCTGAAACGCACGTGGGCATGGCCGGCGCATCCGCCAACATGCCCGGCGCGACCCTTGCCGTCGGTGGGCGATATCGCGGGGTCTGGGTCCGGGCCGGGCTCTCGTTTGCCCGCGGTGCCGGGGCCTCGCTCGAGGTCCTCAACGTCCGCGCGACGGCCAACCCCACGGCGGCTCTGAGCCCTTACCTGGCCGCGGGGTTGATCGACCTGACCTCGCTGGACGGCGCGACCTCCACCACCGACTACCAAGTTAACGCGGGTGGGCTTATCACCCCGACCACCACGACCACCAACCGGCCGCTTCGTGGGGCCGTCATGGGGTACGGGTTCGTCGGGTTGCGAGCGCGGGTCGATCTCAACCCACGCTGGCAGATCGCCGCACATGCAGCTATCGGGGCGGGCTTCGGCGGTTCAGTGACGGGTCTTCCAGCCACATCACAGGGCGGTAGCCCCTTCGCCACCGACCTGGGGATGGTGATTCGTTACCGGGTAACGGGCCACGCGACCGCGGCCCTGACCTACACCCGCGAGGTGATTCCCGTGCGGGGCGCGACCTTCCGTAGCGAAGCGGTTGAGTTGTCCATGGTGCGCACTTTCTAACCACAACCAGGAGAGCAGAACGGCCACCCCCTGGTGGGGTGGCCTACTTGGCTCTCAGGAGGCCTTTATGAAACGACACAGAAAGGAGAATCGGACAGGCCTACCAACCGAGTCCCGGTCGTATCCGGGCGCTCTGACCTGGAACGACCGACGCCGCCAATGGTCGCGCGTAGCCGGCGGCCGGACCATCAACAACCGCACGTTGCTACCTCGGAGAAAATGAATTTCCGTCGCGGCAGCTAAGAGAGAGCAAAGGAGGTTTTATGAGTGACAAAAGCGATTCCATTTTTTCCTCGGCGCTGGAAGCGGTGCTGTACGACAACCAGGCCAGCACCGACCTGGCTCGGGAAATCCTGGCGCGGGCCCACTGGGTCCGCGACCCCGCAGCCGGGGCGATGGCTGCGCTATCGGGCGGGATGGTTTTTGGAGAGCACCACCTGACCCGCCTACGGGCGGAATACATGAACAAGGAGACTGCACGATGAACGAACTTGAACAAGCCAGGCTGGAGGCCTGGCGCCTAGACGAACAGCGCCGCATCGACCAGCGCCGGGAAGACGACCTGCGCCTGGCCGATATGCGCGCAGCGGACGAGCGGGCCCGCATCGAACTCCGCCACTCTGACCACATGCGCCTCGCGGACATGCGCGCGAGCGCCGACCCAGCGACTCGCGAGGTCGGAGAAAAGGTTCAGATGGTTATGGACTCCCGCGCACGCCAGGAACAGCGCGAGGCCGACTTGACCGGACGGGAGCGCCTCCCGGACCGTGCCCACGATCCTGACCTGCATGCGGACCCCGGCTGGCTCGCCCGCTGGGAGCGGGAAGGAACAATGACAACCCTGACCCCCGCCGAGCGGGAGAAATTGAGGGAGATCGACCGCGAGGACCCGATGGGTCGTTCGATGCGCGAACTGTTCCTCCCCCGCGAGGTGTTGGCGATCCGGGCCAACAGCGACCGATGGGTGGAGCAGCAACGCCAGGAGCGCGAGGCCAGCACCCAGGCTATGGACAACCCCGACCACGTAGAGGAGCGGGCACCGGAGCCCAATGCGTCCGCCTCGGCGCGCAAGGATGCGCCGGAACAGGACGAAGACGAAGAGTTGGAAATATAACAACGACGCCACATAAGGAGACACAATCATGGAACATTTTGACATCCACAAAGCAATTGCGAAATCCAATCGCGAGGTCTGTGGAGGACACCACCCGGCTACCGCGGTCATGGCGCAAGTGGCGGCGACCCTTTCTGGAGTGCTCGCGACCGGCGGTCTTTTGATCGCAGGGGCCTATAATTCTGTGCGCCACGGTACCTCGTGCGGGTTCCGGTGCACACAATATGGCGGTGGGTACTGGTCCCAGGCCCACCCCGACATGGCGGCCCTGTATTGGGGGCTCGCGCTGGCGGCGGCCGGTGGAACGGCATGGTTGATAAAATGGGGACGGACGTGGCAAGGGCGGCTCCTCAACATCGACGGCGGCCGCGAGGATGAGCGTCACCAAAAAGGCACGCGCATCCTGCACGTGCGCGACGCCGCCTACCACCTCCCAACCCCGAGCGGGGCCCTCACCATCGCAGGCATACCCTTGCCCGCGTCGGTCGAACAGCAACATATCCTCCTCGCGGGCTCGCCCGGCTCCGGAAAGTCCGAGGCCCTGAAAACCCTCATTGCCCAAGTCCGCGCGCGCAACACCGACGGGGCCGTGATCCACGACCCCACGGGAGAAATGGTCGCACTCTTCTATGACGCCAAGCGCGGGGATCTCATCATCAATCCGCTGGATACGCGACACGCGCCCTGGGATCTCTGGTCGGACCTACAGCCGGGCGAGGAAGCCAATTTGGCTAAAGCGATCATCCCCAGCGCCACTGGCGATAACAAGTATTTTTCGGATGCGGCTCAAGCTCTTTTGGAAGTGCTGTTTCAGCAAACGTCGAATATCGACGACCTTGTAAAGGCCGGGCTGGGCGAATCCGCGCAGGAGCTTGTGGAACGGCTGGAGCGCGCGGGCATGGGCGGCCTCGCCGGGAATGTGAAAACTTTCGGCAGCGTGCGCGGGAATTTGGCTCCCTATCTGCGGTCGCTGGCGCTCTTGCCCCCGGTCCCTCCGGGGCTGGGGATCAATCTCGAGGAGTTTTGCGAAAAACCCAAGGGCCGTTTCATTTTCTTGCTGACCCGTCGCCGGAACAAGGACGCCTTACGGCCCTTGCACCAGCTTTTCTTGACTCAGGTGGTGTCCACCGCGACCTCTCTGCGCCCGGACCCCGCGCGCCGCATCTGGCTCTTCTTGGATGAGTTGCCCGAGCTGATGCCATCGGACGCCGTGGCCACCTCACTTTCTCAAGGGCGGAAGTTTGGCCTGTCCTCAGTGCTCGCGGTGCAGGAAGTTGGGCAAATGTACGACCGCGTTGGGCAGTACGAGGCGCGGGCTTTGCTGTCCATGCCCAAAACTCGCCTGATCCTCCGGGTCGGGGACGGCGAGTCCGCCGAGGCCATGTCCAAGGAGATCGGGGATCGCCAGATCCAGCGCGAGCAGAAATCGTACAGCCAGGCCCCGGCGGGCGGGGACAGCATGGGCCAGAGAAACACGACCTCGACGACCTGGCAGACCACGACCGAGCGCGCGGTGTTGCCCGCTGAGATCATGGCCCTCCCAGACCTTAACGGATACCTGAGGATCGAGGCGTCCACGATGCGGATCATGCTGCGCTACACCCCGCGCACGGCCGTCCAAGAGGACTACCAGCCGGTGCCCCCGCGCCCGCTGCCGGTTGCGGAACGGAAGGAGGCCGACAATGGTTAGGCACCGTTAATAAATAAAGGTGACAACTTAATCATCAAGCCTTCACGCTCGGCTTGATGACGTAGTTCCACTCGCCGTGAAACTTGTTACGTTCCAGGTTGACGCGTTGCATCTCTTCGTCGGTGACGTCGCGGCCGGTGGGATATTTCCGCCGATCCAGCCGGCACGTGACCTTGAGCCCCTTCGCCGTCGTGGTAGCGGAGATGAGCTTGATGATGGTCTCGTAGTCGCGTAGTGGCTCACCACGCCAATTCGAGGAAATGAATGAGAACAGCCGGTGCTCGATCTTGTTCCACTTGCTGGTGCCCGGAGGGAAATGGCAAACCGCCACGGCCAAAGCCGCCTGGTCGGCGAATTTCTGCAACTCCAGCTTCCAGAGCCGCAGCCTCCATCCGTTGCTGCCACCACCATCGGCCGTGATCAGGATCTTCTTGGCGTCAGGGTATAGACGTCGCCCCTCCGCGCGCCACCAGCCACGAATCGAAGCCACGGCGAAGGCGCCCGTGTCATGATCGGTCCCCACGTTCACAAAACCGGCGTTGCGGCCGATGTCGTAGATGCCATAGGGAAAGGCTCGGGGGACGTCCGGTCCCGGGAAGTCGTGACCTTGGACGCGGAGCGGCGCCTTGCTCGCGCGCCATTGCTGCCCGGCGTTGTGGTAGTTGCCGATCAGCTCCTTCTTCTTGGTATCCACCGAGATGACCGGCTGCCCCTGCCGGAGGCAGCGTTTGACCGTGAGGTTGATGTGGCGGAACTGGGCATCCCGGTCCGGGTGATCCGCGCCCTCTTCGGTCTTGCGGTTACTCTGCAGGCTGTAGTCCAGACTATGGAGAACCTGGGCCACCTTCACGTGGCTGATCGGATGATCCTGCTCCGCCAGTTCCTGAGCGATGGCACGCGTGCTCTTGCAGATCCAGCGCAACGCCGATTCCGGGTCGCCGCGCGTCTGTTCGTCGATCAGCCCTTCCAGCGTCTGCACTAGCTCCGGGTCGGACTGCGTGATGGATTTGCGACCGCCACCAGCTCGGCGGACTCGTCCGACCAGCGGCTCGCCTTCCTCCAGTTCATGCATCCCCTTGTGGATCGCCTTGCGCGAGAGGCCACAGGCCCGCGACACGATCGAAACGCCACCGTAGCCCAGGCTCACAGCCTCACTCGCCGCCATGATCCGTCGCGTGCGCTCATCCAGATGCGGCCATGCCGCACGCAACTTCCGTCTCAATATCTCCGCCACCGTACTCATGAGCGCAGAGCTTACCCCAGATGGCCTTCACTTGTCACCTTTATTTATTAACAGCGCCTTAGGCTTGTGTTCGGCGTTGTGATATTTCTGGTAGTGGTGGCGTTTTTCGTGGGCGGCTTCGAGTTCGCCCTCGCGTGCGCCGCCGTGTTCGGCGTTGCCGGGTTGTTGTTCTGCGCACCGTGGATCGCCATGGGTGAATGAGACCTGCCCTGCCATGGATGGCGTTGCGGCCTGCAATGAGGCGACGGCCCCTTACACGGGCGCCTTTCATTGCCCCCCGCATGGGGGTTTACGTCTCGTCTGGTAACCCGGCATCCGCGCCCGTTCTCCATTCGTCTCCGGGGTCCTGCAAGCCTCGGCTCTCGCCCCCAGGCCGTGTCCGTTCGCGTCTCCCTATCAATCCCCACGCCAACGATAAAGCGCGTTGTCATGGGTCTTGCCGGTCGCCAAAAGCCGCTCACTCCCACGGCTTTTCGTGAGGGGCGAGAGCCGACGCAAGACGCAGGACCACAAACAGGAGACGACCATGAATACGAACAAGCGCAGGACGGATGCCAGAAGCCAGGTCAAGACCGAGGGGGCTCAAGGCCTCAACAATCCGCAGGGGGGTCAAACCTTCGACATTTACCAGACCGTCACAGATCAGATCCTGGAGGCCATGGAGACCGCCACGGGCCAAGGCCGCAGGCTGTGGGACGCCCAGCCGTCCTTACCGCTAAACCTCGCCACCAGCAAGCCCTACAGCGGTATGAACATCCTGATCTTGTGGGGTGCCGCGCTATCCCGCGGCTTCAAGTCCCTGTACTGGCTCACATACAAGCAAGCGTCCGACATGGGCGGCCAGGTCCGCAAGGGCGAGCATTCCGAATTGTGCATCTTCTATAAGCCCTGGGAGTCGCAGGAGACGAACGCGGAGACCGGCGAGGCCGAGACGAAAACCGGCGCGGTCCTGAAAAGCTTTCGCGTCTTTAACCTCGACCAGATCGACGGCATACAGTCCCCGGCCACGAGAGCGCGCCCGGCCTTCGAGGTCCTGGCCGATGCCGAGCGCCTTTTGCAGAACACGCCGGCCCCCATCCGCGAAGGCGGCGCCCGCGCCTGCTACATACCGAGCCTGGACGAGATCCACATGCCCGCCCGCGAGACCTTCATAAGCCCCGAGGCGTTTTACTCGGTGGCCTACCATGAAGCGACCCACTCGACGGGCCACCAGTCCCGTCTTGCCCGGCAGTTTTCAACCCGCTTCGGTGACGAGGCCTACGCCATGGAAGAACTGGTAGCGGAGCTTGGGGCCGCCTTCCTCTGCGCCGAGGTCGGCATCCTGCCCACAACCCGGGAGGACCATGCACAGTACTTGGCGAACTGGGTCCGCGTATTGCGCAGCGATCGGAAGGCGATTTTTACGGCTGCCGCAGCCGCCAGCAAGGCCGCCGCGTTCATCAAGGGGCACGGCGAGGCGCAGCCGGAGGCCGCCTAAACGCTCACAGCCCCCGGCCAGCGATGGTCGGGGGCTTTCTGCCGACCTGGTACCGCCCGTGCCAATTCCACGGCCGAAAAATCGGACTATTATCGGTGACGCATCATCGAAACGACTTGCTTAAATATGATTCGTCACCGATAATAGGCCCATAAAATGCGTTCGGAGATTACCCATGAGACGGAAGGTGGGCGACCACGCTAAAATCGCAAACAAGCGGGGCCGTCCAGCCAGCCCCATCGGACGCCATACCCGCAACGCCGAGGCGGCGCGGCGCTATCGGGCGCGGAAGAGGATGGAGAGGGAAGCCCGACGAGACCCGCGCCAGCCGTTGCGGTCGGCGATTATCGACCTGTCGGCCGTGGCGACGTGGAAGCGGGGTTAGTATGTGGAATGGGACAAATCGTGGTCCCCGAAATGGGGCGTCACTAACTCGCGTTCGCGAAAGACCGCCAGGCCATCCGAGCCGGCCGGCGCAACCGCTCCACGGGTGCGATCACGCGGGCGCTGTTGAAGGAGGTGGGGCGGCGGGCTGCACTAGATACAGCGCTGCCAACGCCCCGCTTGGACGGCCTCCCAGAGCGCCCATTCGCTGACCACGATCACGCCCGTTCGGATCCCCAGGCTCTGAGTCCAGGTCGCGCAGGGTGACCCCCTGGCGGTTGCGCCAGGCGAGCACATAGACCGTTCCCGTGGTCACATCCTTAGTAGACAGTAAGGTCGTCTGACATGCGCCCATTCTAATGCGGTGCCGCATAAAATGGACCCCGGGGGAAAGAGGGGGCGAGAGCGACGGGGCATGGCGACCGGTGATTATTGAACTGTACATCGAGGCGTGTCCAAACCCAATAACTCCGGATGTTGTCGTAAATAATCAAAAGCCCATGGTTGAATGTTGTATGCGAATCCTGATAAATTCCCAATGTTCGCCGACCGGTATAGTATTTTTTCGTGTACAAGTCCGCTAACTACACCGTTTCCAATACTCAGGTATTGAGTCCTCGTCTCATTGTCAATATATTCCCTTAATATGGTCTTTTCATGCGGCGTTAGATCATGAAGCCTTTTTACTTTTGCCTTCCTCCACATGATTTCTTCTAGGCGTTCTATTGGCCAGCGAACTGTCAAGGAAATGGGATCTGACAGACCCATTCCAAGAAGAACTGCGAACGATAACCCAAAGTACAATCTGTCATGAGAAAGCACGGCGGACATACCTAAACCAGATATAAGCCATCGTGGTCCCCAAAGCAAAAGCGCTAGGACTACGATAAATCCCCATAGATAGCGCTGCAACACCCTAACCCATTCTATGGCAGCCGCCATCCATTCTGATTCCGCCATCAGGAGTCCTTACCACATCGCGATCGTGTCATAGAGGATGTCGCCGCCTCACGAAAGAGTCGTCTCATTCCAGTCCCCCATTGCCAAAAGGGCGGCAACGATATTCATAGTGCCGAGAGCCTCTCGGCGCGTGAAGGGTTGCCGGGGTTTGCCCTCACGATGAGCGGCTGCGTCGGTGAGGTGCTTAACGGCTCTGTGCAGGAACAAGAGGCGCTCATTTTTTAGCATTCCGTTTCGAGAATTATCATTATCATCTGACTGGTCTTGGGCAGCGGTCGGCGTCGTAGTGCTCTTCTTGGTGCAGAAACTGCGCTCTGACCGCGTAATGTCTTTGCCTAAACCATGCATAGTCCAGTAACACGCCAGAGCTTTCCGGCAGGAGGCCGCAGAGGCCCCAGAGAGCCCCGCCCATGCATAGTCCAGTAACACGCCAGAGCTTTCCGGCAGTCCTCGACCGCGTCGTCGTATTGCCCAAGCCATAGGTGCTGGCGGGCCTCTGTGAGACACGCAATGTAGTCGGTTTCCGCAGTGGCTTTCGGGAGAGCTGGGATCTCAAAAAGGAGGAAATCGCCGTACCCAACCTGCTTGAGGATGTCGATCCAAGCGCTTTGATTGACCGTAAAAACGATGTGTTCAGCTTTCATGCCCACATCCTCTTGGCGTTGGGTCAGCACCATAATGTTTAGTAAGAAGCTGAGTCCTGCGCCACCACGGTACTCCTCTAGCGCCTCAATCTGATCGGGTGCGAGGTCGACATACATAGTGAGGTATTCTCTGTGTTCCTGTGTATATGTGTTGACCCAGGCGGGGCTGTCTGTATAGAGGTGCCCGAGCGCAATGAGCGGCTTAGTAGTCTGAGCGGAAATGCGGCCACTGATACTATGGAGCGAGATCGGTGCGGGAGTGGATGATGGCGTCGCAGAGCCGCCACGGTTTTCAGGGGGCGTAGCAATTATGTTCATCTCGACATTAAATCCTAATCGGATATGACGGCCGAGCTTTTTCTCTCCCTGTACGCCGTGCGGCCGAAGTTCTACTATCGTGTAACCCTGGCAATCAAGCCCCATTATCGATTCCTTCGGTCTTGGTATATGCGCGCATGATACTCCTTGATTCGTGCCCCACCGCGATATGGGGCGAATCCCAACAATTGACAAGGTCGGTCGCGCTTGTAACGGTGTTATGGTTTCCTATCCAAAACGCAAATCCGGCCACATGGCCAAGGAATCTATCCCAGTGACCGAGGATGCCATCCGTAGCTACTGGGGCGGCGGGGTAACGACATCGTCGTGTCCTCGTTCGTTGCACATGTCCAGCCGTCGGTGTATGACCGCGCCGCTTCCACCGCAACATGGCTTGCGAACGAGGTCGCGAAGGTTTCAGCGCTGTCATGTCAGATACCGGCGTGAAATCCCTGCTGACGGCGTCGTCCGGCACCCTCAAGGCAGTTTGGCCAAGCGACAAGGCGGGGGCACCCCAGTTAGCCCGCCCCCAGTGACGAGGCGGACTTTGGCGGCCATCTGATGGGGTTATGGCCGACTCCCGGGTAGTAAGGTCTCGGCCGCCGAGCGCGCGCGTTGGTGTTCACTAAAGACAACAAGCGGCCCCGGGTTCCCACCGCGCGCAGCCGGAAACGGTCATCAACGTGGGCGATGTGATCGAGAACACCAAGGAGGCGTCGGGCAGCATGGGGCTTTTCCGCGTCCGGAGACGCCCGCAGCGCGCGGTCCAGCGCTTTTGCTTTCCGGTGTTGCGGGCCTGTGGCAACCATCTTGCCATTACGAATACCAACGCCCGTAACACGCTTGTATGCCCGTTTCGGGTAAATCCAGGACTTACCGGAATGGAGTTCTAATCCTGCCTTGGCGAGGAGGCGGCGCGTCCATTCGAGGTCCGTTAGCGAGGCGCACGGCATGCTCAGTGTGATGTCATCGACATAGACCGACATGTTGCCCCCGCGGGCCTTTGCGCGGCGATGCAGTTTCTCGAAAAGTCTCCGATGACAATAGAAAGCGAGAACTTCACTGTGGACGCCCCCTGTGGGGAGATGGCCTGTATGGGGGTCCCCCAGGTTCTTCCGATAACAGCAGAGCTTGGCCAAGATAATGGCCACATCATCGGCGCACAGCATCTCGTCGCGAAAGAACTTTCGGACCATCCGAAACACCGTCGACGGGTAGAATTGACGGATGTCGGCTTTTAGGATGGGGGTGTGGCCGATGTGCTGCTGGGCGTTGGTCAGGAAAGATCGCTTGCGCACGCCGGAGTGACGGAAGTCTGAAGGTCGCACGCGCCTCAAAAGGGTGGCTATTCTGGCGTGGATGGCGCGTAACTCTTTGGCGGCCTGTTGAATTTCGCGGCCTTTACGGTCCCAAACGTGATAGTTGCCGGGTCGATCCGCCAACCGTTCGAGATTGGCGGCGCCTCCGCGCCACCCTAGTACTGCGCATAGGGTGCCTAATCCGCGAATCTTATAAAGGGCGCACTGATCAAGAGTGTACTGCTTTTTGGGGCGCTCCAATCTCTTCTTTGTCGGCCTCTTTTTCCGAGCTTTCGTCTCTGTTTTCATGCGTGACCCATTGAAAGAACTTCAGCAAACGCTTTGCTCGAGCCGCCCGGCCCTTGTCTGCGGGATCCACGACTGTGTCCTTGAACAAAAGGAACGTGGATGGCGGTACATCGAACACTTTCGCGTATCGGTCGAGCAGGGCGATCGAAACTGTTTTACGACCCGATTCGACCTCGGACAAATATGAGCGCGATATACCCAGCTCGGCGGCGAGATCCGCTTGTCTCATTCGGTGAAACTCTCGCGTAAGTCGCAAGGCGGTATGAAGCATATGGCACCTCCAATAAGGATAAGGGGGTGATGCGAGTCCTGGTATCACAACAACTTCCTGAGCACTTCTATCAGGCGCAGGATGAAAAATCCCCACTTCAAAGTCGCCGGATTCAGAAGCACTTCCTTGTACCAGGGTCGCTTAGACCGTCGTCGGGTATTGCTCTTGGACATAACATGCCCTCCGTGTTCGACACCGCATCATTGCGGTGCCCCCTCGCGAACACGGAGTGCGGATCAGACGACGGCCCTCACCCCACTTCCCAAGCACGACGAGCACCCTCGCTCGTCGTGTAACCCCCCGGCCCGGTACGGGATGCTCCCGCGCCGATGCCGGCGGCCACGCCGGTTGTACACCGACGGTTTAAACAGGAGCTTGCGCCCCCACAGACCTTACGGTCCCATGCTGTGCGAAGGTAGCGCCCCAACCCTCGGGACGGATCCATTGCAACACCCGACAGCGAGTGTAGCACCGCTCTTCTTGTGTCGCCAGTAGCGAACAACAGGTAACGAAGAATCGGGTGTCGCGGCCAGTTGGGCAGCCCCACGGGGAAGTTTTGTTGAGCGTCGGGTGGGGGCGAGGGTAGCCTGAAGCTTGGCAAGGTGGAGTGGAGCAGAATTCACCTCCAAACCGCGCTAGAATGCCAGGAGAACACCGACCCGGCCCACCGGGCACTCTTGGCCACCCGAGATCACTGCATGACCACGATTCACGCTATCCTGGACGACCTCGCCCGTGCGGCCACCGATACCCGCGACAAGGGCGATAAATTTGAGCGTCTGATGGCGGCCTACCTGCGCATCGAGCCTCGGTACCATGGCCAGCTCAGCGCTTGCGCGGCTCTGGTCCGATTGGCCCATGGCACCGACCACAAGAGCCGTCCTGCCCGGAACATAGCTGGGCGCTTCGGCGGAATGGGAAAAGGGAGGCGATTGTGACGAATACAACTGATTACGTCGCGGCGATTGATTGCGTCATGGCGATCTCAACTTTTCTGCTTGCTGTGGCGACAACCTCGATGGCATGGAAAACAGCGTCTCTCGTTAAACAGAACGCGAAATATCACCTTGACTCGCTCAGGCCGGTGCTTACCTTAGACCCGGTGGCGGGGATACGTTTATATAGGGCTTCTACGGTCAATAATAAGGCACATTACCAATTTTCCGGACGACTGCGAAATTGTGGAACGGGACCTGCCATCGATATTCGAGCCACAATCCGATTCCCAACCCTTCGGGATGGGGAGCCCAGACATTTACCGGCTCTGGGGCCAGGAATGGACTGGAGCGAAACGATGCCGGGGGCAGGAACGGAGCGCGGGCAATTATGGTTCTTTCTGCCGCTCCCTGGCCCTTGTCCCCAGGAAACGACGCTAACGACGTCACCAAACGTCGTAAAGGACCATTGGCAAATTGACTTCGACTACGCAGACATATTCGGTAATAGGTTCTGGACAAAGCATGAGTGTAACCCTGACAAGCCCGATGTTCCGTGGTTTAGGTGCGGCAGCGCTTGTAGCAGACAGGCCTCACACAATAACCAATAAATTAGAAGTGGTGCCAGGCATAAACGCGGGAGCACTGTGACTGTTTGCACTATGACGTCATTGTATCTAGTGTGACGGCAATCCTAATGTGCATCGATCGTGAGTGACCTCAGCTATGTACATCCTTGACACTTGCGCAATCATCGGTATCTCATGGACGAAACTGGAACGGGCGGTGCAGAAGGGTGTCGATTTCGCCGTCTGTCCAACAACGTGCTTCGAGTTGGCGAGTCACCTTATAAGGTCGGAGGAGAAAGACTATGCCCGTGCGCGCACCAATTTCCTGAAATGTCGTATGCCTCACCTTCTTGAGGACAGTGCTGTGCGGTGGGCGGACCGCGCCAGCGCAACGCAAGGTATTAACCCTGGACGTCGAGATGAGCGCGATTTGCTTCTGCAAATGCTCGACATAGTGTCAGAAGCGCAATCACTTGATGACCTGCATGCAAGGTGTCTACGTTACCCGGATGGATTTATGCTTCCCCTCGCGAACCACGGGGAAAGGATTGATGAGATCCTGCGAGGAGAGGAGCAATGGTATAAAGATCGCATGAAACAATTACTCAGAGAGAGCGAGTTTTTTCGACTGCCCAATGGGTCGTACGGCATCACCAGAAAGATCCTAATGGGAAATCTCGAACGGGCTGGAGGCAGTGAGTCGCCGGACTCTGGGATAGGGCGCCGTAGAGCCGTAAACAATGCAATGGCGCAGGCTCCGTATATCGGGTACATGCTGCATCGATTATACGATGCGAGGAATCATGGTCGGAATGATATCGACCGTAATGACTACGAAGACGCCCTCATTTGCCTTGCAATCGATCTGGACCGCAACGATGTATTGGTGACGGAAGAAGATGGGACGATAAAGGCATTAACGCATACGGCCGCCCTTCTGGAACGCGAAGCCTGTGTAATGTCAAAAGATGAGTTCGTACAGCGTGAGTGCCAATGATCGATCGTCTTGACATACGAATAGGCCTGTATACAAGGACTGTTTGCCCAGTAGGCGGCCTTTAGCCTGAAGTTGCCCCCCTAAGCCCCCTAAAAATGCCCCCCAACGCCCAGAGAATCAAGCGCTGGGGCGTTTTTTTGTCCGGTGGAATGTAGGCATGTAATACTGGCGATAATGCTTGCATTGTGCTGTTGTATGTGCTATGTAGTAGGCATGCATATCCATATTGTGCCTAATCGCGGCTCACACCCCACCATCCTGTTGCGGGAATCCTACCGCGAGGGGAAGAAGGTCAAGAAGCGCACGATCGCCAATCTCTCGCATCTGCCGATGCATCAGATCGAGCTCTTGCGCGCGGTCTTCCAGGGCGTGGATCTGCAACCGGCAGGTCTCGGATTCGTGGTAGAGCGCTCACAACCCCACGGGCATGTGGAGGCGGTGCACCGCATGATGGCGCGCCTGGGGCTGCCGGGGGTGATCGCGGGCAAGCCCTGTCGTGAGCGGGACTTGGTGCTGGCCCTGATCGCCGCACGGATCGTGGACCCCCAGACCAAACTCGCCACGACCCGTTCCTGGACGGCTACGACTCTGGCTGACACCTTTGGAGTCGTGGCGGCCGATGAGCAGGACTGCTATGCCGCCATGGACTGGCTCTTAGCCCGTCAGGACCGTATCCAGAAGAAGTTGGCGGCCCGGCATCTGAAGGCCGATGGCCTGGTGCTTTATGACTTGAGCTCCAGCTACTTCGAAGGGACTACTTGTCCCTTGGCGCAACGCGGCTACTCACGCGATGGCAAGCGCGGGACCTTGCAGGTGAACTATGGGCTCATGACCGATGACCGGGGCTGTCCGGTGGCGGTATCCGTGCATGAGGGCAATGTGGCCGACCCCACGACCTTGATGCCTGAGATCACCCGCATCAAGGAGGACTTCGGTATCACGCAGTTTGTGATGGTGGGCGACCGCGGCATGATCAGCAGTACCGCGATCGCAACCCTCCGCGACCAAGGTGGCATCGACTGGATCACGGCCTTGAAGAGCGCCTCCATCCGCGCACTCGTAGACGATAAGACGATCCAGCCCGATCTCTTTGATGAGACCAATCTCTGCGAGATCACCCATCCCGACTATCCCGGGGAACGGCTCGTGGCTTGCCGTAACCCCCAGTTAATGAAACTCCGGGCGCATAAGCGTCTTGAGCTCTTGCAGGCGACCGAAGAGGATCTGGTAAAGATAGCAGCCCGCATCACCGCCGGCCGCCTGAAGGGGCAGGACAAGATCGGCGTGGCGGTGGGACGCGTGATCAACCGCTACAAGATGGCCAAGCACTTTACGCTCACCCTCACCGACACGAGCCTCACCTTCGCCCGTAAGGAAGACGCCATCATTGCGGAGGCCGCCCTCGATGGGATCTACATCATCCGCACCTCGGTCACACCGGAACGTCTCGATAGTGCAAGCTGCGTGCGCCACTACAAATCCCTCTCGCAGGTCGAGCGCGCGTTTCGGTCGATGAAGACCGTCGACCTCAAGGTCCGCCCCATCCATCACCGCTTGAGCGATCGTGTACGCGCCCACATCTTCCTCTGCATGCTCGCCTACTACGTCGAGTGGCATCTGAAGGAGGCCTGGCGCGAACTGCTCTTTGCCGACGAGGATCAAGCGGCCAAGGCGACGCGCGACCCGGTGGCGCCCGCCGAACGCTCGGCGGGCGCCAAAGCCAAGGTCGCACGGCGGCACCACGAGGACGGGACGCCGATCCATAGCTTCCAGACGCTTCTTGCGGAGCTCGCGACGATTGTGCGTAACACGTGCCGCACCTCCGCCGAAGAGGATGCCCCGACCTTTACGGTGACGACACAATCAAGCCCACTCCAGCGCCGGGCGCTGGATCTGATCGACGCCCTCGCCGTGTAGGCAGGGCGCGGAACACCGATTCTTTCGCAATACATTGAAAGGTCAAAGAAAAACGTCTTTTAAGCGGCGCAACTAATGACATGGACACCCCCTACCCTTACCCTAGCGGTGGTGCCCAATTGAGAGTACAGGTGAGTCAATCAGAAAGCCGGAGGAGTGACGATGAAGACGATGACACGAATCGGTCTTGATATT
>JAJZZU010000268.1 GCA_021797365.1 Pseudomonadota bacterium
TGCGGGTACTCCCCGACGGCTCCTATGCGGGCGGGCGCTTCCTGCGCGCCTCCGACCTCATCGCCTCCCTGGGTCAGACCAAAAACGCCGACTGGAAGACCGTGGTCTACGACGCGCACTCCCAATCGTTCGCCTGTCCGAACGGCTCGATCGGCTTTCGTTGGGGCGACGACGGGCAATGGAACCTGCGCGCCGAGGATGCCGGCTCTGGGGGCCGCGCGATCGAGGCTGCGCTGTCGTGCGCCGGGCCGGGGGCGGTCATGGTCAATGTGCGCTTCCCGCACTTCGTGGCCGGCGAGGCCGACACCCTCGAACGCCCGACCCCGGCGCGGCGCATCCGCCTGGCCTCCGGCAGCGAGGCGCTCGTAAGCTCGGTCTTCGATCTGCTGGTCGCCCAGTATGGCGTGGCGCGCAATACCGATGATGAGGGGCGTGTGGCGCGTTATGGCGACGCGACCTGCGCCTACACGCCGGCCTGGCAGGAAAAGATCACCGGGGTGCCGCGCGCCGACGTCGTGCGCACCGCCCGGGAGTTCGCCGACAACGCCGCGCGCACCCGCGGCAAGTCGATGGTGATCGTGGGTGCCGGGACCAATCACTGGTACCACAACGACATGAACTACCGGTCCATCATAAGCCTGCTTGAACTATGCGGCTGCGTCGGCCAGTCGGGCGGCGGGTGGGCGCATTACGTGGGCCAGGAGAAACTGCGGCCGCAGGCCGGCTGGGCGCCGGTGGCCTTCGCGCTCGACTGGGCGCGGCCATCGCGCCAGATGGCCGGCACCAGCTTCTTCTACCAGCACACCGACCAGTGGCGCTACGAGAAGGTCGACGCCGATGACCTGCTCGCGGCCACCGCCGAGGCCCGCTACCGGGGGCATTCGCTCGCCGATTACGCAGTCGTCGCCGAGCGCCTCGGATGGCTGCCGTCGGCGCCGCACTTCAACGAAAACCCGCTCACGATCTGCGCACGCGCCCGCGATGCGGGTGCCACGAGCGAGGCTACGGTGGCCACCCATGTCGCCACCGAGCTTAAGAACGGCGCGCTGCATTTCGCCTCCGAGGACCCAGACGATCCGGCCAACTGGCCGCGCAACCTGTTCGTGTGGCGGGCGAACCTCATAGGGACCAGCGCCAAGGGCCATGAATACTTCCTGAAACACCTGCTGGGCGCGCAAAACGGCGTACTCGGTCGCGATGGCGAGGGTCGCGGGCACCGCGAGGTCGCCTGGCGGGATGAGGCCCCGATCGGCAAGCTCGACCTCATGGTCGACATCAACTTCCGCTTGAACAGCACCGGCGCCTATGCCGACATCATCCTGCCGACCGCCACCTGGTATGAAAAGAACGACCTCAACACCACCGACATGCACCCCTTTATCCATCCGCTGTCGGAGGCCGTGGAGCCCGGCTGGGAGAGCCGCAGCGACTGGCAGATCTTCAAGGCCATCGCACAGGCCTTCTCGGAACTCGGGGCCCGGCACCTGGGGGTACGCGAGGACCTGCTCGCGATCCCGCTGATGCACGACAGCCCCACCGAGCTCGGCCAGCCGCTCGCCGTGCGTGACTGGAAACGTGGCGAATGCGAGCCCGTGCCCGGCAAGACCATGCCGCAATTGCGCGTGGTGGCGCGCGACTACGGGGCCATCTTCCAGAAATACATTGCCCTGGGCCCGCTGCTCACCCGGGAGGGCAACGGCACCAAGGGGATCTCCTGGGACACGCACGAGGCCTACGAGGCCCTGGGGGACATCAACCACACAGTCACGCTCCCTGGCGTATCCCAGGGTCTGCCCTCTCTTGAAAACGATATCGGGGCCTGCGAGGCGATCCTCGGCCTGGCCCCGGAGACCAACGGCGAGATCGCCTTCCGTGCCTGGCGCGCCCTCGAGCAAAAGACCGGTCTTGCGCTCACCCACCTGTCGTCCGCGCGACGCGACGAGCGCATCCGCTTCCGCGACATCCAGGCGCAACCGCGCAAGATCATCACATCGCCGACATGGAGCGGCATCGAGTCGGAGCATGTGAGCTACGCTGCGTCTTATACCAATATCCATGAACGCATCCCGTTTAGGACGCTCACCGGGCGCGCGCAGTTCTATCAGGATCACGAGTGGATGCGCGACTTCGGGGAGGCCCTGTGCGCCTACCGCCCGCCGCTCGACATGAAGGCCGCAGACAGCCTGCCGGCGTCCCTGACAGGCCGCCCGCACCTTATGCTGAACTGGCTTACGCCCCACAGCAAATGGGGTATTCACAGCACCTACAACGATAACCTGCGGATGCTGAACCTGTTCCGGGGCGGCCCCACCGTGTGGATCTCCGAGGACGACGCGCGCTCCATAGGGCTTGCCGACAACGACTGGGTGGAGGCGGTGAACGCCAACGGCGCGACTATCGCGCGCGCGGTCGTAAGCCAGCGCATCCCGCGCGGGGCGGCGCTCATGTACCACGCCCAGGAGAAGACCGTGAACGTGCCGGGATCGCCCACCACGACCAAGCGCGGGGGTATCCTGAATAGTGTCACAAGGGTCATCGTGAAGCCCACGCATATGATCGGCGGCTATGCGCATCTGGCCTGGGGCTTCAACTATTACGGCCCTGTGGGCAGTCAGCGCGACGAGGTCGTGCTCGTGCGGCGCCTTGACGACACTGAGATCGATTGGCGGGAACGCCTGCTCGACGACGCGCGCGAGGCCGCCCTCGACCCGCCGCAGCGCTTCGCCTCGGAGAAGGAGGCATCATGAAAATCCGCGCGCAATTTGCATTGGTGTTCAACCTCGACAAATGCATCGGTTGCCACACCTGTTCGGTCACCTGCAAGAACGTGTGGAGCAACCGCCGGGGCGTGGAGTACGCCTGGTTCAACAACGTCGAGAGTAAGCCCGGTGTAGGCTACCCCAAGGACTGGGAGCGGCAGGATAAGTGGCAGGGCGGCTGGGTCCTCGATCACGGGCAGCTGAGGTTGCGCCAAGGCGGGCGCATAAGGGAGCTCGCGGGGCTTTTTGCCAACCCGCACATGCCCGAGATCAGTGATTACTACGAGCCCTTCACCTTCGACTATAACCGCCTGGTGAATGCCCCGCTCTCGGAGGCCGCGCCCACCGCGCGCCCCTTGTCGCAGATCGATGGCCAGACCATGGACAAGGTCACATGGGGCCCGAACTGGGAAGACGATCTCGCCGGACCCTTTGCGGAGCGCTCGAAGGACGTAAACTTCGCGGATGTCGAACGGTCGATCTATGCGGATTTTGCGCACACCTTCCATTTCTACCTGCCGCGCATGTGCAATCACTGCCTGAACCCGGCGTGCGTGGCCGCGTGCCCATCCGGGGCGTTGTACAAGCGGGAAGAAGACGGGCTCGTGTTGGTCGATCAGGACCGCTGCCGGGGATGGCGCATGTGTGTCAGCGCCTGCCCTTACAAGAAGGTGTATTTCAACTGGGAGTCCGGCAAGTCGGAGAAGTGTCTCGGCTGCTACCCGCGCGTCGCGTCCGGCCTGCCCACCGTCTGCTCCGAGAGCTGCGTGGGGCGTATCCGTTACAACGGCATCCTGCTCTACGACGCCGACGCCGTGGCGCGCGCCGCCAGCGCCCCCGAGGAGAAGGGTCTGTATCAGGCGCACCTCGACCTCTTTCCGGACCCGCACGATCCCGCGGTGATCGCGCAGGCACGCAAGGACGGGGTCCCGGACTCATGGATCGAGGCCGCGCAACGCTCCCCCATCTACAAGCTCGCGGTCGTCTGGCGCGTGGCCTTCCCCATGCATGCCGAATTCCGGACCTTGCCGATGGTGTGGTATGTGCCGCCGCTGTCACCCGTGCAAACGGCCGTGGAGCAAGGGCGGCTGCCGCTTGGCGCAGACGGCCTGTTCCCGGATGTCTCGGCGCTGCGCATCCCGCTGCGCTACTTGGCGAACCTCCTGGCCGCCGGCGAGGAGGCGCCGATCGCCTCGGCCCTGAAGAAGCTGATCGCCATGCGCCAGTGGCAACGCGCCCGCCATATGGGCGCGACCCAGGACCCCGCGATCCTCGCGGCCGCCGGGCTCGATGTCGCACAGGCCGAGGAGATGTACCGCTATCTCGCCATCGCCGACTATGCCGACCGCTTCGTGATCCCCACGAGCCACCAGGAGCTCGCGCATGACGACCCGCGCGCCTTCCAGGGCATAAACGGCCTGCGTTTCGGCAACAGCGCAGGCGAAGGGACAGCGCCTCCCGACCTCTTTCCCAGGCGGCGCACGCAGAGCGCGGAGGCGGAATTCCCGCTCGCGTGGCTGCCGCGACGCAAGACGGGCGGGTCGTCATGAACGCTATGCTGCATAGCCCCAGCTATCGCACCCTGGCGGCCCTTCTC
>JAJZZU010000269.1 GCA_021797365.1 Pseudomonadota bacterium
CATGGACTCGGCGGCCGAGTCCATGGAGAAGATAAATCCCACCGCCTGCGTAAGAACGTACAAAAAGGCAAGCAGCGCCGCGGCCCCGAATCCCTGCCCGAGCTCTTCCGACCCAATTTGGCGCGCGACCACCTTGCGCGCTTGCGCCTGGTTTCGCTGGACCGCAGGCGGGAGACTCGTGCCACCCATTCCGGCCATATTCGCAAACGGATTCGCACCACCCCCCGACAGGCCGTGCTTTTCCATCTGGACAACGCTTTCCGTGTTCTGTTGGCGGATCCCCTCCCAGCGCATCCAGAACACCATTGCAAGGACCATCGTCAAAAGAAACGCCGCCACAATGGTGAGCACCCAGGATCCCCGGTCGCGTCCATTAACGGCCCGCCGGAAAAAGCGCACGGCGTCGCTTTCTTCCTTATCATCGCTTTGGTCGTGATTCCAGCCGATTTTTCCGGCCTTTCCAGCGCCGACTAGTTTTTTGGGATCCATGTCGCCGATCCCTTGGTTTATTGCAAGCTTCTTTCGCGCCGATTGACCGGCCTTATGTGTGATCGCAAGGAGCACAATGGCGAGAACCGCCGCGATTATCCACCCGGCGTAACCGATTTCATGTGCAGACATTTCCGTGGAGATCCACGGGCTGATCAAAAATCCTGTGCCGGCCGCCTCTCCCATTGTCAGGAAGAAAACGATTATCCATTTCCAGCTCGCCAATGGTTTTGTGGATGATTGATAGGTGAGGCGCAGATAGTCGACCGCGTTGTTAAATTCCCTTTCTGTCGGTATGGCCTTGATGTGGTCAGCATAGTCATCGCAAAGCGCGGCCTCTGGACGTGACATACCGGATTTCCAGTTGACCTTATTATCAAAATCCTCCGTCTCGTGACTCAGGCTTTTTAACTTCCCGATGTTGCCAAAGAGTCTTAGCGGCCATGCTGAATACCAAAAATCAAACCACCAGAAGCGATTGGCGATGACCCACCAGGAAAAAAGTACAGCGATTATGCTGGGGATATATACGATAGGTCGCATAAGGGTGGCGAGCATACGGGCTCCTCTGTGTTCCTATTGGCGCAATTCAAACGAGGTTCTGGCGACGTACTCCACGGGCCCGTTGTCGTAATATAGGCGACCGGCGCTTACGGGATTTTTCAATGGATCCACGAGATCCATACACTGGATAGGCCCTCCCACGAACAACCGGTACACGACGGCCTTGCTCCCCCAATACACATCTACCGGGACATACCGAGAGAATGTGGGGTATTTTTCATGAAGGGTTGCATAATCGCGGTATATCTGGAGATCCGGACGCGGGACAGGAGCGCCGGTCGCTTTTGGTGCGTATGGATGTAGAATCGCCACGAGATTTCCGTTTACCATACCTACCCATGGCGCCCCGTAAAATCCAGGAAGGGCCTGCCGTATAGAGAGATATCTCCCTGTCGCGAGGTTGCGTACTGGGGTTGCAAGCCGCGGATTATCCGCCTTGCAGGTGGGGATGATAATCGGCTCGGCCGCTTGCGCGCTTTCGATCAGGCGGAACATGGAGCGCGACACGGGGGTGCCCAGGTTTATGTAATGTTTACCATGTGACGCCGGGGCTCCGCCGAAATTGTAGCGGTCGGACGCCACGGCGACACGCGGAGCAGGCGCCGCATATGAGATGCTTTTGGTAGCCGGCCCCGAGTGGTTTCCCCCGGCGCTTGTGACGACACCGGGCGCGGTTTTTTCAGTGGCCTTTGTTCTCGCGAAGTTCGCGGGGTCGGCCACCCTTTGAGTAAGGTATTGGCGGAGATCCGTTGTCGACGGGACGTCGACTATCTGGACACGCCGATTTTCCTCGCGGCCAAGCGCGGTGGCATTACTCACCATGGGGAGCGTCCCGCCTGCACCCTGATAGTAGATGTCGTTAGCCGGTACGCCCTGGGATGCGAACACGAGGGCCACTGCCCTCGCCCGCTCCTCTGACAGTTGCGCCGCGTGAACCGCGTTGCCCTCGTGATCGGTGTGCCCGACGATCAGAATTTTCCTTTGCGCTGCCTGGGCCATCATCTGCGGGGTTGCGGCTTTTCCTGCGCTTGCCACGATGGTCTTTGGTGTGTATTCCTGCGCGATGGCCACTAAGCCGGCCTTTGCCTGCGGTGTTAGAGTGGCGGTCCCGGGTATAAATTGATCCCCTTGTTGGCCCTGATCCTGAATTTGTACATCAAGCCCGATCGTCCTGCTTCTCGGTTTTCCGTTTTTCGTGATACCGAGTTTCTTCCTGGTTATCGTGGCGCTCACGAGCCTCATGCCATGCTGCTTGGCGATCTTGTAAATCGCGCAGCGACGCGCATCGATCTCATGGCCTATAAGACCGCCGATGCCACCGCCGATTACGGCGCCGATAAGATCTCCTACGCCCTTGCTTCCGGTTTCATGCGCTATGACGACGCCCAGAATGGCGCCAGCGGTAATGCCTATGTTGCGGTCGTTATTGGAGCAAGGGTTGGAGCTGTCGTACACGCTTTTCAGGCCAGTCTCGACGTTCTGGCCTATGTTCGAGAACGATATATACGGCTCACCTGTTGCTGGATTGGTCGCGCAACCCGTAAGCCCCCACCCTATCACCGCCGCAATCGCGCTGGCTCGCCATGCCTTGGATTGTTTTTTCATAACTTGACCTGATGTCTAACATATTCTTGCAAGGGGCGGCTTGACGTTTGCGTGCGCACGCGTCAAAAGCGTCCCAACCGCGACGCCAATTGGTACTGCGATGTGGTTCCCCCGATATTCACCCCTGGTGGGCCGAAATGGGCCCGGTATTATCTATTTTTTTAAAATTTTACACCTTGGAGCATCTCGACGTGCTCCTATAGTTCTTTTACTACAGGCCTCAGAAGGTGTCAATGCGGTACCACAAGTCGCAACAGCCAGCAATTCTCAATGGAAACGCTGTGGTCGGAAATGGGTGATGCCACGGGGACTACGGGATCCAGACGAGCGGATGCCGGACGTCGGGCGCGAAGGGATACAACAGGATCCGCTTGGGGCTTTGCCATGGCGGCGGTGCTCGCGATCCATACGCCCACGGCCCGTCGTGAGACCGACGTCGATCCCGTGGGCGGCGTGGTGCAGCAATGCCCGGCATTGGCGGCCGAACGGCTGGTGAATCGGGCGGCGTCGACCAGAGTCCCTCAGGCAGCAGGCACGGGGCCTAGGCACAAGTCTCGTCGGCGACGACCGGCCGCCATGCGCGCCAGCACATGGCTCGCGAGATTTTTGACCCGCACGTGGGGCAGGATCAGGAAACGGGAGTGGCAGATGACACGCGGCAGATGCCGGCGCCGGGTGACGTTATCCAAACCGATCCAAGGATCCCACGCTAAGCTCCAGGCGGGTGAGGAAAACTGGCAGCCCAGGGCCTAGGCACCCGCAGCGACCTCGATCCGATAGCGGATAGGCGCGCCGAAGGGTACCCGATGGCCGAGATAATGATGGCGTGCGACGAGATCGCGCCACAGGGCCTGGTCCGCGGGGGTCCTCACGCGCTTGAGCACGATCGGTTGGAGGGCGGCAAGCGGCAGGGACAGGACCTCGGCTTGCACGGGGCCGTCGGTTGGGACCGATGCAGGGCCCCGCGGGGGCGCCCGCGACGCACGGCCGGCAGCACGATGAACCTCTCCGCCGCCATCCGCTCCAGGAACAGGCGGCATTCGCCCAACCTTCGGCTGACCGTTGGAGCTGTGCCTGCCAAGGGGTTCGCATACCGTCTGCGCGAGCTCATGGCGGATCAAGCGTCCATGGCGGCCGACCAGTGCGATGATGGCGGCCCCGCCCCGTCAAGCGGCACGCCCCCACCGGCCCGGTCACTACCAAGGGCCCGGCCGTGACGAGGCCCGCTATCCGCCTATAGATCTTCAGATCTTCGCGCACATGACTCGCTCCATCGAGATGGTCCCGTTTTTGAGGAGCCTAGCGCGAGAATATGCGGATCAGGAGGCGAATGCGCCTTTGATGACGCCGAAGACGTGCTCAACCCGGCTGCGGATTTGGGACTTGATACGGTTACGAGCGCGCTCAACCTCGTTTACCACGCCTTTGTACCGATACCGGCGGTTGGTGAGGTCGCGCGCCTTCGGGGCGTGTTGCCGGAGGACGTCGGTCTGACCTTGGTAGGCCGAGTCGCCCCAGACTTTGGTTTCCTCGCCATGGAGGAGATCGGGGAGGATGGTGGCGTCATGGACGTTGGCGGCAGTGGCGACCACCGCATGGATGACCTTGGTTTTGCTGTCGACGCCGATATGGGCTTTCATGCCGAAGTACCACTGATT
>JAJZZU010000270.1 GCA_021797365.1 Pseudomonadota bacterium
CCGCCGATCTGCCGGGTCACCAGGACCTTTTGATGGCCAACCTTCTGGCTCAGGCCGAGGCCCTGGCCTTTGGGCGCCCGGCGGCGCAGCTTGCCGAAGAGGGCGTGCCGGCGGCGCAGATCCCCTATCGGGTGTGCGAGGGCAATCGCCCGACCACTATCGTTCTCGGCGAGGCCTTGACGCCGCGTGTGCTGGGCGCGCTCATTGCGCTTTATGAACACAGCGTGTTTACGCAGGGTGTGGTGTGGGGTATCGATTCCTTCGATCAGTGGGGGGTGGAGCTTGGCAAGGTGCTTGCGCGGCGCATCGCCTCCGAGATCCGCGGCGGCATCGGCGAGGGTGCCCACGACAGCTCCACCCGTGCCCTGATCGGCCGTTATTTGGCGCGCCGCACCGGGAGTTGATGCACTATGCGTGGATGAGCGTCCTGCAAGACAAGGCCGGACAAAGGCCGTGGGCGGCGCTGAGCCATGGGATCCACCCTTTCACCACAACATGAGGAAATGCTGTCGATGGATCAGGCCCCCCGATTTGTAAGCCAGCTTACCCGCAACACCCTGGCGCTCATCCTTGCCGGCGGCCGCGGGTCGCGGCTGAAGCACCTGACGATGTGGCGCGCGAAACCGGCAGTGCCGTTCGGGGGCAAGTTCCGGGTCATCGATTTCCCGCTGTCGAATTGCGTGAACTCGGGCATCCGGCGCATCGGGGTCTTGACCCAATACAAGGCCCACTCCCTCATCCATCATATCCAGAAAGGCTGGGGGACCTTGCGCGGGGATTTCGGGGAGTTCGTGGAACTTTTACCGGCGCAGCAGCGTATCGAGTCCTCGTGGTACGCGGGGACCGCCGACGCGGTCTACCAGAACCTCGATATCGTGCGCAATCATGACCCGGATTACGTCCTGATCCTGGCCGGCGATCATGTCTACAAGATGGATTACGGGCCGATGATTGCCCATCATGTGCGCAAAGGCGCAGACCTCACCGTAGGCTGCGTGCATGTCCCACTCGATCGCGCGAGCGATTTTGGGGTCATGGCCACAGACGACATGGGGCGCATCGTGCGCTTCGACGAGAAGCCAGCCGATCCGATACCGACCGTCGCGGGTGGCAACACCGCACTCGCTTCCATGGGAATTTATGTGTTTAGCGCACGCTTCCTCTATGAGCAGCTTGTCAAGGATGCCGATACCAAGGCCTCGCGGCATGATTTCGGGCATAACGTGATTCCCGGGGCCATAGATCGGTACCGGGTCATGGCCTATGCCTTCTCGGGCGATGGCAGTGGACAATCGGCCTACTGGCGCGACGTCGGCACGCTGGATGCCTACTGGGAGGCCAACATGGAGTTGGTCGGCGTGACCCCGGAGCTCAACCTGTATGACACCTCCTGGCCGATCTGGACCTATCAGGAGCAGTATCCGCCGGCCAAGTTCATCTTCGATGAGGATGACGGGCGCCGCGGCATGGCCGTGGACTCCATGGTGTCGGGCGGCTGTGTGATCTCTGGGGCGCGTATCCGTCATTCGCTGTTGTTTTCGGCGGTGCATGCGCATTCCTACGCGGAGGTGATCGATTCGGTGGTCATGGGCAGTGTCGACATAGGCCGGCATAGCCGTATCCGGCGCGCGATCATCGACAAAGGGTGTCGCATACCTGAGGGCAGTGTCATAGGCTGGGATCACGACGAGGACGCACGCCGTTATCATGTGACGCCGGAAGGGGTCGTCGTGGTGACGCCCGAGATGCTGGGCCAGGAATTGCATTATGTCCGGTGATGACCGCTTGAATCTGGTGTTGTGCTGGCACATGCATCAGCCGCAGTACCGGCGCCTGTCCGATGGCCAGTACCAGCAGCCATGGGTGTATCTGCATGCCATCAAGGATTACGTCGATATGGCGGCGCATATCGAGTCGGTGCCAGGGGCGCGCGCCGTCGTCAATTTCTCACCTGTTCTGCTCGATCAGATTGCGGATTATGGGCAACAGCTGCAGGCCTATCTACGCGAGCGCACGCCGCTGCGCGATCCGCTGCTCGCGGCGCTCGCCGGTCATTGGCCGCCGCCTGGGCCGGAGCGCGCGGCGCTCATCGCGGCCTGTCTCAAGGCCAACAAGGCACGCGTGATCGACCGGTTCCCGGCGTTCAAGCGCCTGGTGGCGCTGGCCGCGCCCGTGGTCGCTGACCCCGGGCTTTCCGGTTACCTCGACTGCCATTATCTGCGCGATCTCGTCGTCTGGTATCACCTGGGCTGGTTCGGTGAGACGGTACGGCGCGCGGACGCGCGCATCGCCCCACTTCTGCAAAGAGGTGAGGGCTTCGACGAGGAGTCGGCGATCACCGTGTTGAGGGTGGCGGAGGAGATCCTGACCGGCCTCGTGCCTCGCTACCGGAGGCTTGCCGAAAGCGGACAAGTGGAGCTGTCGTTTACCCCCTACACGCACCCGATCGTGCCGCTTTTGCTCGATTTTGCGGTGGCGCGCGAGGCGCAGCCGGACGTGCGCCTGCCGGTCGCCCCGCACTATCCGGGCGGCGAGGCGCGGGCGCGCTGGCAGATCCGGGCAGGTCAGGAGGCCTTCGCTCGACATTTCGGGTTCGCTGCCGCCGGCTGCTGGCCGGCCGAGGGCGGTCTTAGCGCGCAGATGCTGGCGTTGCTTGATGACGCCGGGATCAAGTGGACGGCATCGGGTGAGCGTGTCCTGCGCCATAGTCTGCAGGCGGGCGGCAAGGACGGCGGCCATGGCCAGTGTCACAGGATCTATGGGGAGCCGGGGCGGACCGTGCGCTGCGTCTTTCGCGACGACGGCCTGTCGGATCTGATCGGGTTTTCCTATGCCGATTGGCACGCCGACGATGCCGTCGGCAACTTGATCTCGCACCTGGAGACCATCGCCCGCGCCGCGCAGCCCGGTCACGCGCCGCTGGTCGCAATCATCATGGATGGGGAGAATGCCTGGGAGTATTACCCCGAGAACGGGTACTACTTCCTGCGTGCGCTCTACGAGCGATTGGTGGCCCACCCACAGATCCATCTCACGACCTTCTCGCAATATATCGATGAGGGCCATGCCCCGGCCATGCTTCCGCCGCTCATCGCCGGTAGCTGGGTGAATGGCACCTTCGCGACCTGGATCGGCAGCCCCGACAAGAACCGTGCCTGGGACATCCTCGTCCAGGCGAAGGCCGACTATGATCGCGTCATGGCCCAGGGTCGGCTGTCACCCGAGGACGCCGAGCGCGCCAGCGAGGCGCTGGCGGTATGCGAGGGCTCCGACTGGTGCTGGTGGTTCGGCGATTATAATCCGCGCGATACGGTGCAGGATTTCGAGCGTCTGTATCGCCGCCACATCGCCGACCTCTATCACATCCTCGGTGAGCCGCCATCTCCGCTTGCCGGGGAGGGGTTCACTCAGCAGGGCGCAGACCGCTCCGAGCGCGGTGGTGCCATGCGTTCGTCCGGGGCGCTATGACGGTTAAGCGGCGCGGCACGCCGGTCCTCGATCGTCGCCGCCTGGGCGTTTTGCTACATCCAAGCTCCCTGCCCGGGGACGGTCTCAAGGGCACCATGGGCGCGCACGCGCGACGCTTCGTGGATGTCTTGGTGGCGGCCGGGGTGAGCGTCTGGCAGGTCCTGCCGCTCGGTCCGCCCGGTGGCGGCTCACCCTACAATAGCCCCTCAGCGCATGCCGGTGATGTCGGACTTATAGACCTCGAAGATCTCGCTGAATGCGGTTGGATCGGGATGGCCGAGGCCCGCGCGGCCTTGGCCGATGCCGCCGCGCGCGAGGTGGCACTCAGCGCCGCCTATCACGGTTTTGCGGTGCATGCGTCGGCCGCCGACCAGGCCGAATTCCAGGAATTCCGTGTACGCCATGCGGCTTGGTTGCCGGATTACTGCGCCTACGAATGCATCAAGGCCCAGTGTGGCGGGGCGCCTTGGTGGCAGTGGCCGGCGGCCCTCAAGGATCGCGATCCGCAGGCACTGGCGGCCTATCCGGGGTCCGATTCCTGCGAGGCGGTGGCGTTCGCGCAGTTTGTATTTTTCCGGCAGTGGCACGCGCTGCGCGGCTATGCCGCAGCGCGCGGCCTGCGTCTTTTCGGGGACATGCCGATCTTTGTCGCCGAGGACAGCGCCGATGTCTGGGCGCACCGCGATCTTTTCGTGCTGGATGCCGACGGACGCCCGGAGATCGTGACCGGCGTGCCGCCCGATTATTTCTCGGCGCACGGCCAGCGCTGGGGGAATCCGCATTACCGGTGGGCGCGCATGGCCGCCGACGGCTTTGCCTGGTGGCGCGAGCGGGTGCGCACCCAGCG
>JAJZZU010000271.1 GCA_021797365.1 Pseudomonadota bacterium
CGACATGGCGTACAGGAATATGAGGGTAAGACCATAGATGCTGAAGCTTACGATCCGCCAGGGATCCGCGCGCAGGGCCGCGAATACGATCAACACGACGGTGCCTGCGACGGCGAGCACACCGCCTGTGATATGACTGAGACTATTGAATCGTTCGGAGCGCAGCATGCCTGTCCCCCTGCAGGCAGTATACCATCAGGCCGCGCGGCCCCGTAGGCCGCCCTGTCGCCTGGTGTCCCCGATCGTTATGCGCGCGGTTCGCGCACGCTGTTATTCAAGCTCTCGACGAGTCCCTGGGTGAGATGGTGCAGGAGGGGCTTGGCGGCCTCGAGGAGCAGGCCGCCGATCTCCGCGCCATCGGCAAGCTTTACACCGGCCCAATACTCGGGCTCGCGTGGCGGCCGCTGCTCGGCCTCGTCGCGACGCCCCTGCAGGTAGGCGCCTTCGAGCTCGCGGGCGAGGGCCTTCGTGCGCTTCGGCCGGGACCGTTGCAGGCGGCGGCCCAGCAAGACCCCGGCGCTCAGGCTCAGACCCACGGCCAAAAGAGGGTGCTCAAGCGACCATCGAATCGGGAAAGTTACCTGACGCTCGATCTGTTCCACGGCACTGCCGACACGCTCGCTCAAGGCGTCCAGGGTGTCGGCAAGGTCACGCCGGTGCCGCTCGGCCTTAAGACGCGCCTCCTCAGAGGAGTATACCTCTACCACTTCGTCGTCCATGGGGCCCCCAGGCTTAGATTTTTCTCCATTCGTCCTTGATGAAGGTCTTGTCGGCACTGAACTCCGATCGCGTCTTCTTCATTTGCGCGTCCTGTCCTATGCGTTTGGCATACCTTACAGCCATGGCACCGCCGATGCCGGTCAGCAATACGCCGATGATAAGCGCGCTCGCCCATACGCTTGTCATGGGGGAGGCGGCGTTCGTTATGATATCGGCGAGCCCGATGATGACGAATGCCAGCAGGCTCAAGAGGCCGAGCAAGGCCACGGCACTGTAGGCCGCGGCTTTCAGGGCGTCGGTAATGAGCGCACGCGTGCTCTCCTCGATCTCGAGCTTGATGACATTGGCCTCGCTCCGGATGATCTCGCTCGCTTCATCGGCGGCACGGCGCAAAAGACCCTTCAGCGACATCTGGTCAACGGGCGGCCCGGGGTGCAGGGGCTGTGGATTCCAGTGCGTGGCCATAGTCGTCCCTACCGGCTCAAGAGCTTACCCAGAATGACGCCGACACCGAATCCTATGGCGATGCTGGCGCCCGGATGCTCCCGTATGCGCTGTTCGAGGTCCCCGCGCATGGCATTGATGTCATGTTCGGATAGATAGGCGCTCAGTCTCCGCAGCCATGCCAGGGCCTCTTCGACGCTGGGGTTGGCGTGTGCAGCGGTGGTTTCGGAACTGCCGTCGGCAGCGAATGGTTCGGCAACGCCCATGGCGCACTCCGCTCGATGTTTAGGCAAGCTTAACCTACGCCGGGGGGCGAAGAATCGGACCTTCAGGGACGGTTTCAGCCGTGGCTTATGAGGTGCGCCAGGGGTGCGGGGAGCCACGCGCGCATCCGCACCCACGCAAGACCGATCATCTCGTGGAAGATCAACGCCGACAGGGCGAGCGCCGGGGCGCTGGGGAGGTAGGCGAGGATCGTCTGGCCACGACGCGAGCGCGTGACAAAGCCTGTGGGGGCGGGGACCACCTTGAAGCCCACCTCACGAAACAGGGCGACCGCGCGCGGCATATGCCAGGCCTGGGTCACGAGAAAGATCGAGCGGATCTTCTGGGATCGCAGGATGGCCCATGAGTAACGGGCGTTTTGCGCCGTGGTCTTCGAGCTTGCCTCCACCCACTTGACGGGGGTCGCGAAGTCCCGGTTCAGGACGCGGCGCATGAGCCGCGCAGCGGCGGTTCCACCGAGCGGGGCGCCGCCCGAGACCAGGATGGGGAGATGGGTCTCGCGAAAGAGTCGCGCGGCGTAGCGCAGGCGCACCAGGGTATCGGCACCTACGGTATCGCGTCCCCCGTATTCCGGGGCATCGTGATAGCGGCCGGCGGCGAGCACGACGATGGCCCGCGGACCGATCGGTAGCGGGCGGCGCAAGGCCGGGTAGCTCTCCCAATCGCGTGCAAGCGGGTGGCTCACCGCCGGCAGGCTCACGATCCATAACCCGGCCCACGCCAACACCACGAGAGCGGCACCCAGGCTTGGCCTGCGCGCCGCCAGCAGTATGAGGCCCGCGGTCATCGGCAGCAGGAAAAGTCCGGGCGGGGTGAGGCAGGCGTTTACCAGGCCATGCCAGATGATCACGTCCCCACGGCCTCCCCCGCGGCCTGACGGTCGGCATGGTAGGACGATCGCACGAGCGGGCCGCTCGCGACGTTATGAAAGCCGAGCCCGCGCGCGATCTCGCCGATCTCGGCGAATTCCTGCGGCGTCACGTACCGGTCCACGGCCAGATGCGCAAGGCTCGGGCGGAGATATTGTCCGAGCGTAAGCCATTCGCAGCCGTGCGCGCGCAGATCCTTTAGTGTCTGCTCGATCTCCGCGCGGCTCTCGCCCAGGCCTACCATGAGACCGGACTTGGTGGGGATCCCCGGATGGCGCTGCTTGAAGGCCTGCAGGAGCGCAAGCGAGCCCTCGTAATCGGCGCCGGGGCGCACCGCCTTATAGAGCCGCGGCACGGTCTCCATGTTATGGTTGAAGATGTCCGGGGGCGCCACCGCCAGCGCCTCCAGCGCCGCCTCGACCCGCCCCCGGAAATCCGGTACCAGGGTCTCGATCCGGACCGTGGGGGCGCTTGCGCGTATCGCCGCGACGCAGGCCGCGAAATGGGCCCCGCCCCCATCCCGCAGGTCGTCGCGGTCGACCGAGGTAATCACCACGAAGCGTAGCCCCATGGCCGCTATGGCCTGCGCGAGGTGCGCGGGCTCGTCTTGGTCGAGCGCGTCTGGACGGCCGTGCGCGACGTCGCAGAACGGGCATCGCCGCGTACACAGCCGCCCCATGATCATGAATGTCGCGGTACCATGTCCGAAGCATTCGCCGATGTTCGGGCATGAGGCCTCTTCGCAAACGCTATGAAGGGCGTGCTCGCGCAGGACCGTCTTGAGACGCCCCACCTCCGGAGACAGGGGCGAGCGCACGCGTAACCATGCGGGCTTGGGTGCCGGGGGAGGCCCGGGTTCGTGCGCGGTGCGCACCTTGATCTTCTGGAGCCCCTTAAGGGCCCGTGGGCGGCCGGGTTCTAAGTCCGATGTCTGTGTCATGCAAGGGGTCTTCCGGGTGACGCCGTAAGCGTGTTATGAGTTGTGGGATCAGGATGGCGGCGACTTGGTCCATGTCCGTTGCGGCCCCGCAATCGGTGACCTGCGTCATGCGGAGGCCTTGGTAGCCGCAGGGCGCGATGGCCGCGAACGGCCGCAGGTCCATGGCCACATTCAAGGCCAGCCCATGATAGCTACGCCCGCCTCGGATACGCAATCCCAGCGAGGCGATCTTGGCGTCACCGACATAGACGCCGGGGGCGCCAGGACGCGTGCCGACATCGTCTATCTGAAAAAACGCCAGGGTGTCTTGGACGGCCGACTCCAGGGCCGATACCAGGTGCCGAACCCCGATCTTGCGGCGCGCAAGGTCGATCAACGTGTAGACGACAAGCTGCCCCGGGCCGTGGTAGGTCAGGTCCCCACCGCGATCGGTGTCCACCGTCGGGATCGAACCCGCGGGCGCGGCCTCCTTGGCGTTGCGCCCGCGCGTGTAGACCGGGGCGTGTTCCAGGACCCAGATCTCGTCTGGGGTGTCGTCTGTGCGTACCTCGCTGAATGTGCGCATCGCCTGCCAGCTCTCGTGGAAATCCACGAGGCCCTGCCAGCGATGAACCTCGAGGTCTTTGCTCATAGCGCCATGAGGACCTCTGGTGAGGCACTCAAGGCCTCGTAGATGGCATCGAGCTGCATTCTGGCGGAGGCGCGGATAGTCAGGGTGATGGCGAGATAATTCCCGCCCCGGCTCTCGCGGGTGGTGCAAGACAACAGGTCCTGGGGTCCGATGTGGCGCGAGACGATCTCGTGGACCAAGGCCTCGAAGCGCGCCGAGCGTCTGCCCACTGCCTTGATATCGATCGTGCACGGAAAGGTCAGGATCTCGGGTGCCTTGTCATCGTGTCCGTTCGTCGCCATCTACATCCTCCGACCCATGCGCACCTCCTCCTTGAATGTCTGGAAGGCCGCATGCAGACGATGAAACACGGGGCCGGGCCTGCCATCGCCGACCGGCTTGCCATCGATGCGCGTCACCGCCGTCACTTCACGGCTGGAACCCGT
>JAJZZU010000272.1 GCA_021797365.1 Pseudomonadota bacterium
CCCACGAGCCCGAAGAGCGGCACATAATTCGAGCCGATCAGGTTATTGATCGCCGCCTGGATCTGGGCGGCCGTCATGGTGCCGGAGATACCTGTCACAGGGTTCAGGCCGACGCCGGTCGGCAGAGCGATGCCTGACCCCATGTCCTGGAGCGCGGACGGGTTCGACGTAGTGCTTCCGGTGGCCGTTTGTTGGCCGACCTGATACTGCCGCCATAAGAAGTACGCGACTACGGCCAGGGCAATGACGACGATGATGGTTGACCCCTTCATCAGAATTTGCCCCCGTTGTTGAAATACGCTTGTAGGGACTGACTAATATTATTGCTCATTTGATTGAACGTTCCGCCTTGCGACTGGATCGCGCCCACGCCCGCGCTCGCGCTCTTGCTCGCGACATTGGCGAGACTCGCCACTTCGGCCGCGTTGCTGTTGTAGGCGGATTGTTGCATGGCGGTGAGCCCTGCGACCGCGCCGTTGGTCATGCCGACAATCGATTGCATGGCGATCAGCTGCGGCGCTACCTCGGCCGCGAAGGCCTGCCCCTGGGCGGCGGTATTCAAGGCGGCCGCCTGCCCCTGCGCCGATACGAGGCCCGACTCCGCGCCGGTCAGCGTCGCAATAGCCGAGGCTTGCGAAGGCGTCGGATAGAGGCCGCCTCCGGTCGATCCGCCGGATGACACCGAAGAGCTCGCGCCGGATCCGCTTGACATCAGCATGTACCCGATTACGACCACGCCGAGGATCCCGCCGCCGATCAAGAGTTTTTCGTGCGTATCCATGCGACCCCTCTACAAGCTAAAGCCGAAGAGATTACATATCAGATTTTGGCATCCCTGCGCATTACTCGCCGTCTGCGCATAGCTGTTTCCAATATTCGCGATATCTTGCGTGACTGTGTTGGTGATCTGTGACTGTTGCGCGTTCGACATATTCATGGCGTTGCCGAAGAAGGCCTCCGTGTTCGCACTCGATAAGGCCACATCATTCAGCGCCATCCCATTTAAGGCGAGATTGCCGGCCAAAGGATCGGTGCCGAAATACGCGGGCGCCGCGACGGGGTTCAGGGCAGGCGCCCATGAAGCATTGGATGTTCCCCAGGCGTTGGAGTTAGAGCTACTACCGCTGCCGCTTCCGCTTGTAGGCAGGAACATTTGCCCGAGCGTGAAAAAACTCATAACGGGAACCCCCCGGGCGCATTGAACCCGACCCATCCCTGACGATAGCTCGCCGAGGAAAACGCGCCCGGCGCCTGCGTATTCCCTACGCCCAGAGGCTTCACCGCATACGCGGTCGGATTAATCATGGGATTCCATTGACTATGAAAATACCCGTCCGCAAAATTGCTCCCATGATAGCCGCCCGGGGCGAGCGGAGAAAAGGAAGCGGTCAGAGACGCGCGCGTGAACATGACTATCCTCCGGTGTAAGGCGGCTTCACACCCAGGCCGGGCGAATTGCCTCCATCGGCCAGGATCTCTAATAGCTGGGACTGCGACAAAAATTCCGGCTTGGCGGTCGCATAGAAGGCAAAGGGGATGCTCCCCACGACCGCGTTAAAAAACCCCGTGCGATAGTTGCGCGGCATCGTATGAAAGAACCCCGCGCCGGTCGCGAGCGTCGCCTCGCCCACCAGCGCCCCGTAGGTCGGAAACGGTGTCGCGGCCACACGTGAAGGTGTCGGCCGCATGAAGGCCCCAGGGTTCAGGAAAGACCCGACGCCAGCCATCACGCACCCCCCATCGCCGCCCGCAGATCCTGCGCAAAGCCCGCGGTAGCTGTCTGAATCACGGTGCCGGTCCCTTGATTACTGACGAGGACGTAGAGGATAGCGACGCTGATGATCCCCAAGGCCACGGTCATTATGTCTTTAAGCGCGTCATTCATTTTACAAACCCTCTATTGCTTTCAAAGTGTTCTGGGTCTCGGTCTTGATCGCGTTCCAGTTCTTCAGCAGGAAGGCGGCCGTGACCAGGATCAGGAATCCGGTCGCCACGTCGCGTCCCCCGTCCGGGATTTCAGCGATGGCTGCGATGATGATGAGCGCGATGAGCCAAGGCACGTACCCGCTCATGCTCCCTGTGACAAGACACGCCGCTTGCGCGCCGTTTCCTTCGGCCCCGACCGCCACCATCCAGAAACCAAAGAGACCAAGAAAAATCTCATCCATGGCGATTCCCTAGAGACCGAGTCGTGATAGCCACGACTGCGGCACCCCTTGCGTGGAAGGGAGCCCGTTCGATTGCACGCTCTGGAATGACGCGCCGGTCGGCAATGCGGCTTGTATCAAGGGCACCAGTCGGCCGGTCGTGAAGAGATACACGAGCCAGCCGACGATGACCAGGACCAGGCCGTTACGCATCAGCCCACCACGTCCGAGACGATGAACCGCCAGACCACCAGGAGCCCGATCAGGGCCACGATGGCCGCGACCGGCTCAAAGTACGGTGATTGGCATAAGGTGCATTGCATAGCGCCTCCTTAACCCTGCACCGCGCCACCGATCGCCGAGCCCGCGAGATAGATGGTCTCGAAGAACGAGGCGATGTAGGCCCCAGCGGCCGGCGCGCCACTGGGCGTCAAGCGCGTCTGAACCTCGCCCGTAAACTGCGTATTCACGGGATGGCCGCGTCGGTCCTGGATGTACCAGCCCGGGAAAATATCGGCGTTCAGTTTGCGGCGCATCTCGCGGCGCAGGATCTGCGGGGTGCCGGTTTCCATTTGGGTCGTGATGTTATACACGAGGTCCAGTTCCGAGATATCTGTGCTGTTGACCGTCCCCGAACCACCGTTGTCGTAGAAGAAACCGGCCGACAGGACCGTCTGATTGCCCGGCCACGACAAGACCTTGGCTTGGCCGGCCACAAGGTTGCTGCTGTCGGTGATGTTGCCCTGGAGCCCGTAAATCTTGGCGAGATCCAGCATGGGAAGCGGGACATTCGAGGGCACAACGTAGTAATACTCGTACACATCGAAATAAATGTCCGAGATCGCGACGGTGCCTCCTGTATACGGCGAGATATACCCATCGCTCCCGACCGCAGCGTTGTTAATCTGGATGTCGATTGTGTGCTGCCCCTGTCCTACCTGTGCATTGACCGCGCCCGTGAGATCCGACTGCGGATTGTAGGCTAGCGGGTAGATGAGCGATCCGGAGATCGGCGCGGTGGCTACCGCGGTGGGCACGGCCGTCAGCGCAGTATCGACTGAACCCACGAGCGGGGCGCCGGTCGTGGCCTGCATGTTGTTCCCAGCCAGATCGAAGAGTCGCCCATTACGCAGACTGTTTAGCACAAACAGCTGCGGGCCGGTCATAGCGCCATGCGGAAAGTTCGAGAAATCCCGATAATTGATTGCCCCCAGGAGCGAATAGGGCGCCATTTGCGAAGCCGTGGCCGCCGCCGTGATATTCGCGCTCGCCGTAAAGTCGATGCCGATATGGGTAAAAAGCCCGGTGCGGTCGAGATCGATGGAGACCTTCTGACCCATCGAATAGGGGCCGTAGGTACCCTTTTTGATACGCACGGGCAGGGACTGCTGCAAGACCGCCATGCGCGCTAGCATGTTGGCCTGCTGGGGGGACATTTGTGAAGAAGTCGTAGCCATGGATTCAGCCGTCCTTAAGTGTGAAGAGTGGCGGACATGCTGCCTGCCGTGTGATTCCAGGCCCACACAGAAAGGACAGCGATGACGAAGATGATACCGATATTAGCCGGTTTCCACATTTCCATGATCGTCCCCTTATGCCCGAAGCATGCTGCCGTAAGACGTCATGGCCGTGACACGGTTCCAGATGTAGACGCCGATGACGGCGATCAGGAAAATTGTGCCCACGTTGTAGATGTCGAGTTTGATCATTGCCGGTCCCCGCAAAAGAGTGTGAGTGATCACTTACGTTAAGAGATTAGATCAAGGTCCAGGCCGCTTGTCAAGCGCCGTTATGTTAGTGGTCACTTACTCATCGGAAGGGGCGCGAAGCGCGTGAGCCGGTCTTGCGCGACGGTGTACCAGCGAAGCGTATGCGGGGTCGGTTCATTGTGCCAGAAAGTTTCACGGCCGGTCATAGCGACTAGCCGCTTGCGGTCATCGCGGAGCGTGAGATCAAAAGACCCGATGTAGTCTGCCTCCGAATAACAGAAACCCGAGATCCACGCCGGCCGCTGTGTGAGCCCGATGAAGGATTGCTTGAGCGCGCGCCCTTGAGTGAGCCACGCCGAAAGCCCGCGCCCCATGCGACCGTTGTTGTGGACGGAGTAAAGTTCATCGATGAATAGCCCGATATCGGAATAGCTCAAATGTATCTG
>JAJZZU010000273.1 GCA_021797365.1 Pseudomonadota bacterium
GGGCGACGGCCGTCTTCTCCAAGATCTCACGCGCCTGACGGTAATCGCCGCGCGGGACGGTGAACGTGAAGTCGGTGGTCTTATCGGCCCCGACGTTCTGGATGATCATGTCGACGTTGATGTTCGCTTGGGCCACGTCGCCTACGATCCGGTAAGCGACGCCGGGCTCATCGGGCACACCCTTGATCGTGAGCTTGGCCTCATCCCGACTGAAGGCGATCCCCGATATCAGCGCCTGCTCCATCTTGGATTCCTCGTAAGTGATTAATGTTCCGGGGCCATCGTCAAAGGACGAGAGGACCCGCAGGGGCACGCGATACTTGCCGGCGAACTCAACCGACCGGATCTGCAGGACCTTGGCACCGAGACTGGCGAGCTCCAGCATCTCCTCGACGGTGATACGCTCGAGCCGTCGTGCCTGCGGACAGACACGCGGGTCGGTCGTATAGACGCCGTCCACATCCGTATAGATCTGACATTCATCGGCCTTGAGGGCGGCGGCCATGGCCACTGCCGTGGTATCCGACCCGCCACGCCCCAGGGTTGTGATATTGCCTTCTTCGTCCACCCCCTGAAATCCGGCGATGACGACCACCCGGCCGGAGGCCAAATCCTGGCGGACGCGCCCGTCGTCGATCGCGGTGATGCGCGCCTTGCCATGCACGTTGTCGGTACGAATATGGACCTGCGCACCCGTGTAGGACTTGGCCGGACAGCCGCGCTCCTCCAGGGCCATACTGAGGAGCGCGATCGTGACCTGCTCGCCGGTGGCGAGCAGCACATCGACCTCACGCGGTGGGGCGTTGGGGTGAATGGTGCGAGCCATAGCCAGCAGACGGTTGGTCTCGCCGCTCATGGCCGATACCACCACCACCATATCGTGGCCGCGCGCGCGCTCCGCCGCCACACGCTTTGCAACCGCCTGGATGCGCTCCACGGTCCCGACCGAGGTGCCGCCGTACTTCTGCACGAGCAAGGGCATAATTTGAGGGTCTGACGTGAGAAAGACGCGAAGATTACCGCGCCCTTCCTCATGTGTAAACGAAAACCCTGTCCCTAGGCGAAACGGCCGCGTAAGAATTCCCGTGCCGCCTCCAGGGCCTGGTCCATGGCACCCGTGTCGGCCCCGCCCGCCTGGGCCAGTTCGGGCCGCCCGCCACCCTTGCCACCCAATACACGCGCCGCCTCATTCACGAGGTCAACGGCATTCACGCGTGTCACGACATCCGGGGTGACACCGGCAATCAGGGTAACCCGTCCGCCCATGATCGAGGCCAGCAGGATCGCCGCCGGGCGCAATTCGCCCTTCAGGCGATCCATGGCCTCGCGCAGACCCTTCACATCACCGTCAAGGCGCCCCACCAGGGTCTTCACCCCGCCCTGCTCAATGGCCTCGGCCGCCAGATTCCGGCTTGCGGCGAGCCCAGCCCTGGCACGCGCCTGTTCGATCTCCTTTTCCAGGGTCTCGACGCGTGCCTTCATGCGCAGCGCCTTGTCCACCAAGTCCTCGCGGGTCACCCCCAGGGCTTGGGCGGCCTCGTTCACACGCATCTCGAGCGCCCGTACATAGTCGAGCGCCGCCTGGCCGGTCACCGCCTCGATGCGCCGCACGCCGGAGCCCACCGCGGTCTCGGATACGATCTTGAAAAATCCGATGTCGCCGGTGCGGTTGACATGGGTGCCGCCACAGAGCTCGGTCGAGTACCCGCCCATGGTCACCACACGGACCTGCTCACCGTACTTTTCCCCAAAGAGCGCCATGGCCCCGCCGCTCACCGCGTCATTGAGCGCCATGTGCGCGATGGCGACCTCGCTGTTGGCGCGAATCGCCTCATTCACCGACTGCTCGACCGCCACGATCTCCTCGGCGCTCAGCGCCTGACCATGGCTGAAGTCAAAGCGCAGGCGCTCGGGGCCCACGAGCGAGCCGCGCTGTGTCACATGCGCGCCGAGAATGCGCCGTAGCGCGGCATGCAGGAGGTGGGTTGCGGAGTGGTGTGAGGCCGTCGCCACGCGCCACGAGGCGCTCACGACCGCAGTCATCTCATCACCGACCCGCAAGGTCCCCTCGGTCACCCGGCCGACATGCGCAAAACCCTTGCGGGTATCCTCGACCACGAACCGCGCATCGCGGCCCAAGAGCAATCCCTGATCGCCAACCTGCCCCCCCGACTCGGCATAGAACGGGGTGCGATCCAGAAACACCACTCCCTCATCGCCCGGCGACAACCACGGAACGGTGCGCCCCTCGGCGGCCAGCGCACGGATGCGCACCGGCACAGAGACTTGCTCATAGCCGCAAAACTCCGTCTCACCCGCCACCACGACCTCGTCGCCCCGGAAGCTCTGCGCGGCGCGCGCCCGGTTCCTTTGCGCGGTCATCTCCCGCTCAAATCCCACCATATCGATGGATAGGCCCCGCTCGCGGGCGATATCGGCGGTGAGATCGGCGGGGAAGCCGTAGGTATCATAGAGCCGAAAGACCGTCGCGCCCGGGATGACGCCGCCCGCGACAAGCCCGGCAATGTCCTGCTCCAGGAGCTTCAGGCCCTGCGCCAGGGTCTCCGCAAAGCGCTCCTCCTCTTGCTTCAGCACCGCCTCAACACGAGCCTGATCGCGCGCGAGCTCCGGATAGGCCTCACCCATCTCGCGAATCAACGGGGCCACAAGACGATAGAAGAACGGATCCGTCGCACCCAGGCGATGGCCATGGCGCAGCGCCCGGCGCACGATCCGGCGCAACACATAGCCGCGCCCCTCATTGCCTGGCACGACGCCGTCGGTCACAAGAAAGGCGGCGGCACGGATATGGTCGGCGATCACGTTCAGGGACTTGTCCCGCAGATCATTGAGATCGAGGACCTCCCCGACCGCCCGGATCAGTCCCTGAAAAAGGTCGATGTCGTAATTGCTCGTCACCTTCTGCATGACCGCGGCCATGCGCTCAAGCCCCATGCCGGTATCCACCGAAGGCTTGGGCAGGGGATTGAGCCGCCCCTCGCGGTCGCGATCGAACTGCATGAACACGAGGTTCCAGATCTCGACATAGCGATCGCCATCGGCCTCGGCGGTGCCCGGGGGCCCTCCGGCAATCCCCGGACCATGATCGTAGAAGATCTCCGAACACGGACCGCACGGACCGGTATCGCCCATGGACCAGAAATTGTCGGCCTCGCCGATACGACTAAAGCGCGCCGGATCCACCCCGATCTCATCTAGCCAGATATGCGCAGCCTCATCGTCACCCTCGAAGACCGTCACCCACAAGCGGTCCGCTGGCAGGCCCATCTCGCCGGTCAGGAACTCCCAGGCGTACCGGATGGCGTCGCGCTTGAAATAATCCCCGAAGCTGAAATTCCCCAGCATCTCGAAGAACGTATGATGGCGCGCGGTATAACCCACATTCTCCAGGTCATTGTGCTTGCCGCCGGCGCGCAGGCAGCGCTGTGCGCTCGCGGCACGCGTGTAGGGACGCCGGTCGCGCCCAAGAAACACATCCTTGAACTGCACCATCCCGGCATTGGTGAAGAGCAGGCTCTGATCGTTGGCCGGCACGAGCGGGCTGCTCGCCACCACCTCGTGGCCATGACGCGCAAAAAACTGCAAGAAACAATTACGGATCTCGGTGCTCTTCATTATGTGCTCGGTTGTCGTTATCGGCTCAATCTTGCGGCGCATCCACCGCAAAAATAATGTCTTCGTGGCGAAAGCCTCGCCCTTGCAGGAAACGGGCCTGTCGTGCCCGCTCACGGCGATCCTCCGGGATCACCGCCCCGAAGCGCTTGGCGCGCGCGGCCGCCGCTCGCTCGCCCCACGCCCCTTCCTCCGGAGCGAGCGCCGCAGCTATGATCTCGGCCGGCACCCCCTTGGCCCTCAACTCCACCATGATGCGCACCGGTCCCACCCCCTGGGCGGCGCGCCCGCGGACCCGTTCCGCCGCGTAGCGTTCATCGGAGAGCGCGCGCTCGGCTACGAGTTCGGCGGCGGCATCCGCGGCCTCGGCCGCGCTATAGCCGCGCCGGCATAACCGCTCGACCAATTCCTGCCGGCTATAATCGCGCCGCGCGAGCAGCGCCAAGCCATAGCCTCTCGCGGGCTCGCGCCCTCCGTTCACATATCATCCCCATCATCGGGCGCCAGGCCGTCGCCGGGACCTCCCGCGGGCTTGGTCGTGAACGATGCCCGGAGCTTCGCCTCCAGCTCATCGGCCAAGGCCGGGTTGTCGCGCAGGTACTGGCGGGCGTTGTCCTTGCCCTGGCCTATGCGCTCA
>JAJZZU010000274.1 GCA_021797365.1 Pseudomonadota bacterium
GACACGTACGCCCATTGGACGCATCGGCAAGCCTATCGGCGGGCGCGCTCCCCTTTAAGCGAGGCGACCGCGTGTATGGCGCGCTCTGCGTCTTTTCAGACGAGGCCGCCTTTTTCGACAACGATCTTCTGCATCTCTTGCGACGCATCGCCGAAGATATCTCGTTTGCGCTCGACGGCTTCGATCAGGACACACTCCGGCAGGCCGCCGAATCGCGCGCCCATTACCTCGCGCAACACGATATCCTGACCGGTCTCTACCGACGCAATATGATTGAAGAGGCGATGGCCCGCCAGCACGCGCAGGGGTTGCAAGAGAACACGGTTTACAGTCTCGGCCTGGTCGACCTCGACCACTTCAAGATCATAAACGATACCTACGGCCACGCGGTCGGCGACGAGGTCCTCATCCATACCGCCACGATCCTGCGCGGGGCCATGCGTCACGGGGACATCGTGGGGCGCTGGGGCGGCGAGGAATTCCTGTGCCTGCTCCCCGATACCAAGCCAGACTCGGCGTTTTATGGTATGGAGCGTATCCGCGAGCAGATCGGCCATACCGCGATTTTCGCCGGCGACCAGGAGATTCATGTGACCGCCAGCATAGGCGTGGCGTCCTTCCCGGTCGATGGCCAGACCATAGTCGAACTCATGACTATGGCCGATGCCGCTCTCTATCAGGCCAAGCAGGAAGGTGGGGACCGGGTTTGTCGGGCTGGCTCAAGCCCCAACATCTTTTTGATCGGCGGACAGATCGAGGAGGCCTTGAGCCATGACCGGGTCGTGGCCGCCGCGCAGCCCATCGTATCTTTGAAAGACGGGGTAGTGGTCGCAGACGAATCCCTGGCGCGACTGGTTCTGCCGAATGGAACGGTCCTGGACGCCACGCAGTTCATCGAGGCCGCAGCGCATCTGGGCCAGTTGCAACGCATAGATCAGGCGATCATAGCCCAGGTCATGCGCCGCTGCGTGGAACGCGTCAAGGCCCATCACGCACCCATACTGCATTTCGTGAACGCCTCGGCAGGCCTGCTCGCGCAGGCCCAGACCCTCGCCGCGCTCCTGCAGGACGCCCGGGAACAGGGCCGCGATACCGGACTTACCCGCGACTGCGGGACACCATTTGTCATCGAGATCACGGAACGGGCCATGCTCCGCGACCGCAAGGCGGTAAGACGTCATCTGGCACCGCTGCTCGAGTATGGCTTTCGCGTGGCACTCGACGACTTCGGGAGCGGCTACTCGTCGTTTCTGTATCTGGCCGACTTCCCGGTGTCCTTTCTGAAGATCGAAAAAGAGCTCGTAGCACGCGTCACCTACGAAAAGCGCATGGCGGCCATCATCCGCGACATCGCCCATCTCGGTCACGACTTGGGCATTACCACCATAGCCGAGGGCATAGAGGGCGCGGATACCGCCGATGCCCTGCTCGCGCTCGACATCGATTGGGGCCAGGGATTCCACTTCGGATCCCCCACGCTCGCGTGATGACCGCTGGCAGGCGATTGGCCTAGGAGGTCTTGCTGTCGCGCACCCGCCGCCACACCGTGTTTTTCCCGACCTGCAGGATCTCGGCGGCCTTGGCCTGGTTGCCTTGCGTGCGCTCCAGGACGTAGGCGAGATACTGGCGCTCCAGCTCCTCCAGGCTCACGAGGTCCTTCATCTGGGAAAAGAGCGGGGGGCCTGAGTCGCCGGCGCCCTGATCCAGGCGGATATCATCCGCATCCAATACCTCGGTATTACCGGCCAAGGTCAGGCTGCGCTCGATCACGTTTCGGAGTTCGCGCACGTTGCCGGGCCATTGCCCCTGACCCAGCTTGCGCAAGGCATCCAACGTGATATGCGGAACCGGACGGCCGGCCTTGGCGCAATAGCGCTCCACGAAATAGGCAGTCAGCTCCGGGATGTCGTCGCGGCGGTTGCGCAGAGGCGGGACCGTGAGCGGCAGGACATTCAACCGAAAATAAAGATCATCGCGGAACACGCCCTCGCGCACGAGCGTGGCGAGATCCCTGTGGGTGGCGGCTATGATGCGCACGTCGACCTTACGTCCGACGTTAGCCCCCACCGGCCGGATCTCCTGTTCCTGCAGGACACGCAGGAGCCGGACCTGCAGCCCCGGCGAGATGTCACCGATCTCATCTAAGAAAAGGGTGCCCTTGTGCGCCTCCTCAAAGAGCCCGCGACGAGAGCGGTCGGCCCCGGTAAAGGCCCCCTGCACATGCCCGAAGAGCTCGCTCTCCAAAAGCTGCTCGGACATGGCCGCGCAATTGACGGCGATGAACGAACGCCCCTGGCGATTGCTGCGATCATGGATGGCGCGCGCCACCAGTTCCTTGCCAGTCCCGCTTTCGCCCTGAACGAGGACCGGGAGGTCCGACAAGGCGACCCGATCGAGCGAGGCAAAGATCCCGGACAGACCGGTCTCCTCACCGATCACAGCCGTCTTCTTGTCGGCGCGCAGGCGCGAACGCAAGGTCTGGACCTCACGCTTCAATTGCCGCCTCTCCAGGATCGAGCTGATCCGCAGCAGCAGCTCCTGGGTCTCCACTGGCTTCATCAGATAGTCGTCGACCCCCACGCGCATGGCCTCGACCGCCGAAGGCACGCTGGCATAGGCCGTGACAATCAATACCCCAATGTTACTTTGCAGGGCACGCACCCCCTGCGCCACCTTGAGACCATCGTCGTCATGGACGAGCTTCAGGTCGGTGATCACCATGTCGAAACTCTGGGCCGCGGCCTTCGCCAGGGCCGTCTCCACCGAGCCCGCACACGCGACCGCATAGCCTGCGCGCTCAAGCGTGCGCGCCAGGATCTTCAAGAGGGCCTGCTCGTCATCCACCAAGAGTATGTCGGTCACGGCCCCTCCCGCATGATGGCGAATACGACCATGGCACCCGGCGACAGATTGGCGATGGTGACCCAACCGCCATGGGCATTGGCAATGCGGCGCACCAGCGCCAATCCAAGCCCTGTACCTTCGGCCTTGGTCGTATAAAAGGGCGTGAACAGGCGCTCCGCGCTGCCCTGAACACCAGACCCCGTATCCGTCACCTTGATATACACCCAATCCTCTTCGACCGCGGTCGCGATCGTAATGGTACCAGGGCTCTTCATGGCATCCGCGCTATTCAAGAGCAGATTCCACACCACCTGCCGTATCTGGTCGGCATCGAACGACACGGACCCCAGGGACTCAGCCATCTCCAGCCGAAACACATGCCGGTGCTCCCGATTCAACGTTAGATCATACATCTCCACGACCTGGGCCACGACTGCGTTCAGGTCTCCCGGCTCTCGCAAGGTCTCGGCAGGGCGCGTCCACTTCAGGAAATCCTGCAGTACGGCATTCAAGCGGCGCGACTCGTCGCGGACGATCGCCACGAATTCGCGCCGTTCGCTGTCCGAGACGCCCTTGTCATCCACGAGCAGCTCGACACCGCTTACAATGCTTGCCAGGGGATTGCGGATCTCGTGGACGATCGCCGCCGCAGTCTCGGTCAGGCACGCCAGACGCTCCGATTCGGCCTGCTTGTGGCGTTCGATGTCGGCCTGGCGGCGGGCGCGCGCGAGCCGGGCAAGCATGGCGTTGAAGGCCTCGCTCAAGACCCCCACCTCGTTATGGCGCCGCACCTGCACCTGCCGCTCCTCGTCGTCATGGCCGCCCAGCCGCTGGACATCGCGCATGAGGCCCTCGAGGTCGCCAGTCAAGTGACGCGACAACAGCCAGCCGGCACCCCCGCCTATGATCAGGGCCGCCAGGGTCAGCAATAACCCGGTGTCGCGGGCCGCGGCCATCTGCCGCGACACACTCGCCCGCGACAGGCTCAAGGTGACGAGACCCACCGAATAACGGCCCACGCGGATGGTATGGCGGACCGTGAGCCATCGGCGCTGGAGGTGCGCGGGCCCACTCCGCTCGAGAACGACTCTCTGGGCATTGGTGATGCGTACGCGTCGCACGCCGGACTTGTGGAGTGCGTAGCGCACGATCTCCTGGAGCGTCCCGAGGTTCTCGGTGAGTACCGCGTTGCGCGAGGCGATCGCCACCATACGCGCGAGGCTCTCGGCATTCTTGTGCAAGACGCGGTCCATGGTGCGCTCCTGCCCTTGGACCACAATGATCACAAGCGTCAGCATCAAGACGAGATGCACGAGCGTGATGGATGCGACGACCTTGAAACGAAAGGTCTGGTAGTAGCGTAAAGGCTTCATGGCCGGCGCGGCGCCGCGCAGGGATTCAAGACGCGCGGAATATTCGCGTATT
>JAJZZU010000275.1 GCA_021797365.1 Pseudomonadota bacterium
TGAAGTAGTCGATCTGGTTGCTGATCGGCGTCACCGTGCCGCGCACTGCGATGCGCGCCCGGAGCATATTGAAGCTGCTCATCGAGGTATCCTGCGGGGCCACCTCGTTGAACTTCGGAACCGCGTTATTGAAAGGCATACCGGCACCCTTGAGGCCCGTGACCGCCGTGCCCCCGGTATCCTCGTAGGTGGGCTGGATGAACCCGAAGAGATGGAACGGGGCGGCGATGCCACTGGGCTCCGTACCCTGGAGCTGGAACCAGTTGGTGGCGTGCGCACTCCCCACGAAACAGGCGGCGGCCACCGCCGCCGTCAGCAACGACTGTCTTTTCATGAACTCCTCCTAGATGGTATTGCTCTTTTTTAATCTTTTCTTATATCGACCGGTGCGCCCCGGCGTTTAAGGACGGATGTAGTTCCATCCCTCGCTCTCTCGGCGCATGATCTCGATCACACCACCCGGCACCACGTGGGCGACGGGATTCAGGTCGGCCTTCGTCAGGTGCAGCTTCATCATCGTGTTATGACAGGCCGCAAACTCGATGCCCTCGGCATGCAGGCTCTGGATCATCTTCGAATGCACGTTATTCTTCAAGAGCAGACGCAGGCCGGGACCGAAGGCCACGATCTCGATCTGCACCTTGGTGGGCCCAAAGTACTTCAAGACGTTCGCCGCGTTGGCCAGCACGAGCTGCTGTTCCGGGGCGGAACCGTTGCTGATCTGGAAGACGACGTGATGGTTGGCGAACGCATGGCTTTGCATGCCGGCATGGCTCGGCGCCGTGAACGTCAGGAACGCCAGCATGGCCAATGCAATTACCAACCGACTATGGAACGTTTTATACATCATATCGCGGTGCTCCTCTGGTGGGTTTTGACATATCTCTATATTTATTATGGGCCCCGTACCCGCGGTGCCGGCCCACATCCCGCGCCGGTCGCCGCGCGGGATGACCGCCAGGTGCGCAGACGCTGCGCGTGAGAAACCCGTAGGTGTCAAGGGCTGATTTATTTTCGGCCGCATTAATAGATCTTATAGCAGGAACCCATCTGCCAGGAAACCTCGGATTCCGGCATGTCTCGTGCCTCGAGGGCGTTTGGGAACGGCAATCCGAGGTCCCGCGGTCGCGATAGGCGGGAAATCGGGACGCGGGGACAGGGATGCGCGGTCGGTGCGGATGGGCGGCTATCGCGCCATGGCCGGGTCCATTGCGCGCCAAAGAGGCGACGGTTTGCGTAAGTCCCGCCAATTTCTTAGGATGACAGCCCTCACACTCCACCATTTCGGATTCTCCGTGACGACCCTGCACCTCGGAACCCGCAAGAGCGCGCTGGCCCTATGGCAGGCCACTCACGTCCGTGATCGGCTCCTTGCCCTACATCCCGACCTCAACGTCACCATCGTCCCGATGACCACGACAGGTGACCGACAGCTTTCCGGCCCCTTGACGGCCTCCGGTGGCAAGGCCCTCTTCACCAAGGAACTGGAACAGGGTCTGAGTGAAGGACGCATCGACCTCGCGGTTCATTCCATGAAGGACGTGGTTGCGCAACTGCCGGAAGGCCTCACCATAGGCGCGATCCTGGAACGGGAGGACCCGCGCGATGCCCTGGTCTCCCCGCTCGGGGTCCCGGACCTCGACGGCCTCCCGCCGGGGGCGCGGATCGGGACCGCAAGCCTGCGCCGCTCCTGTCAGATCCGTCACAGGCGACCGGATTTGCGCATCGAGAACCTGCGCGGAAACGTGAACAGCCGCCTGGCGCGGCTCGATGCCGGCGAATTTTCGGCGATCATCCTGGCCGCCGCCGGATTGAAGCGCCTGGGGCTCGCCGAGCGCATCAGCGGCTACCTGCCGATCGATGTGAGCCTGCCGGCGGCCTCGCAAGGGGCGATCGGGATCGAATGCCGGCGCGCGGACGCCCGGACCACGGCCCTCATAGCGCCCCTGCATCACCCGGCTACGGCGCTGTGCGTGGAGGCGGAACGCGCGGTGACGGGTGCCCTGGAAGGGGGATGCCGGCTCCCGATCGCGGCGTTCGCGACCCTCGGGGACGGTCAACTCACCCTACGCGCCCTGGTTGGCGAGCCCGATGGCCGCCAGCTCCTGACCGAGACCCGCTCCGGGCCCGTCGCGGATCTCGCGACGATCGCGCGCGCGGTCGTCGCTGGCCTGCTCTCACAAGGGGCCGGCACTATCATCGAGCGACTCCTGAAGGACGGGGCGTGACGGATCTCGCCGGGCTCAACATCCTCGTCACCCGCCCCGCCGGCCAGGCCCAGGGTTTGATGGACAAACTCGCCGCGCTCGGCGCCAGGCCCTTGCACTTCGCGGCCGTAGAGATCGTGGAGCCCCACGACATCGCCGGCCTGAAGGCCGTGGTCATGGATCTCTCCACCTTCGACTGGGCGATCTTCATAAGCCCCAACGCCGTGACCCGCGCCTTCAATCTCATGCAGGGCTGGGGGCAAGACTGGCCCCCCGATGTGCGCATGGCGGCCATCGGCCGTGGCAGCGCCCGCGAGTTGCAACGCCTCGGGTTCCGCGACGTCCTGGTCCCCGAGGGGCGATTCGATAGTGAATCATTACTCTTGATGAGTCCCTTACAGGATATGCAAGGCAAAGGGGTCGTCATCTTTCGGGGGGAGGGTGGACGCGAACTTTTGGGGGACACCCTTGCCGCCCGGGGGGCGCGCGTCCGGTATGCCGAATGCTACCGGCGCGCGGCGCCCTCGGCGGACATATCCGGATTGCTGCGCGCCTGGGCCCGCCATGGCCTGGATGCCGTGATCGTGACCAGCGTCGAAGGCCTGCATCACCTTTATGATGCCCTGGGTCAAGTCGGGCGCCAGTGGCTCACCAAGACCCCGCTGGTCGTGGTCGGGACCCGCCAGCGGGATGCCTGCCGGGCCTTGGGTCTTCAGGGCGCCCTTATCGTGGCCTCGGGCGCCGACGATGAGGCGCTGATCGCCGCGCTGCGTTCCTGGCATGCCGCCAAAAACCCCCTATAATCGCCTAAACTCAAAGAGCCCTCATGACCGACGAAACCGAGAATACGAACCTACCCGCGCCGCCCCCGGCGCCGCGCCGCGCGCGCTCGGTGGCCGGAGGGCTGGCGCTGCTCCTGTCGCTCGTGACCCTGATCGGCCTCGGCTATGTCTGGTATGTGCTGTCCTACAAGGCCCATATCGTAGGCCTGGACGTGACGAGGAGCTTCCAGGCCCAAAGCGCGGCCCTGGTCCAGCTCGACAATAAAATCGCCGTACTTGGCGCAGCGCAGGCCACAAACCGCAAGACCATCCGGGACTTGGCCCACCGCGAGGCGTCGCTTGCCACCAGCCACCGTCCGGGGCGCCATTGGCGCGTGCGCGCGGCCGCCGACCTATTGCTCATCGCCAACGACCAGCTGCGTTTTCAGCATGACATCCCGATGGCGCAACTCGCCCTCCATCAGGCACAGCGCGAGCTACGCCGCCAGGGAGATCCCCGGCTGATCCCGGTGCGTCGGGCGATCCTGCAGGAAATCCTGCGGTTGAAGGCCCTGCGCCGCCAGCATACGTCCACCATGGCGCTCGAACTCGTGGCCCTCGCGCATAGCGCCCGCACCCTGCCGCTCGCTATGCCGCGCTCCGGGGCACGTCCCCCGCTCCCCACGTCCGCCAAGACTCACCCAGAGCCGTTCTGGCGGCGCGCCGTCTACGGCGTCTGGCGCGATTTCACGAGTCTCATCAGGATTCGCAAGGAGCCCGTTCACGAACGCGCCTTGCTGGCACCCAAGCGCGCCTACTTCGTGCGCGAGAACCTGGAACTGCGGTTCTACGGGGCGCAGCTTGCGCTGCTCGAACACCGTCCGGCGCTCGTGGGCGCGAATCTCGCCGCCGCCGACCGTTGGATCAACCGTTACTTCGACGTGAAGGCGGGCGCCTCACAGGCGGTCTTGACGAAACTCGCGGCGCTCCAGAAACATACCAGCGCCTTGAAATGGCCGGATATCTCGCAGTCCCTGCATCTTTTGCGCAAACTGTCGCGCGCGGCCTCATGAAAATCCTGTCCGCCATCGTCGCCCTGCTCGTGGTCACGGTACTCGTGACCCTGGCGGCCATGCACAACCCAGGCTACGTCTTGATCGAACGCAGCCCCTGGAGCGTCGAGATGCCGCTCACGCTCTTTGGGTTGCTGCTGATCGCCGCGGTCATCCTGCTCTATGCCCTGCTGCATGTGGTCATGCGGCTTTTGCGC
>JAJZZU010000276.1 GCA_021797365.1 Pseudomonadota bacterium
TCGTCGACAGGACCTTGGTCAGGGCCGCCGTGAGCGTGGTCTTGCCATGATCGACGTGGCCTATCGTGCCCACATTCAGATGGGGCTTCGTGCGTTCAAATTTTCCCTTGGACACCGTGGGTACCTCGTAGGCTGAATCGTTTTCGTTCTAACTGGCTTTCTTTATGACCTGTTCTGCGATATTGCTCGGCGCCACCGCATAGCGCTTGAACTCCATCGCGTAGGTCGCGCGGCCCTGCGTCGCCGATCGCAGCGAGGTCGCGTACCCAAACATCTCCGCAAGCGGCACCTCGGCGCGCACGACCTTGCCGGCCGGCGCATCTTCCATGGCCTGAATGACCCCGCGCCGCGAGCTCAAATCGCCGTTCACGCTGCCCATGTAATCCTCAGGCGTCACCACCTCGACGGCCATGATCGGCTCAAGAAGCGCCGGATCGGCCTTCAGGCACCCCTCGCGAAAGGCCATGCTTGCCGCCATCTTGAAGGCGTTTTCCGACGAATCGACCTCGTGGTAGGACCCGTAATAGAGGGCCACCTTGACGTCCACCACCGGGAAGCCCGCCTGGATACCGCGCTCAAGGGCCTCGCGCACGCCCTTCTCGACCGCCGGTATGTACTCCCGCGGAATCACGCCACCCTTGATCTCGTCGACGAACTCAAAGCCCTTCCCGGGCTCCTGCGGCTCGATGCGCAGAAACACATGCCCGTACTGGCCGCGCCCACCACTTTGCTTGGCAAACTTGTGCTCCTGCTCGACCTTCTTGCGAATGGTCTCGCGATACGCGACCTGCGGCTTACCGACGCTCGCCTCGACCCCAAACTCGCGCTTCATGCGGTCGACGATGATCTCCAGATGCAGCTCGCCCATGCCCGATATGATGGTCTGCCCGGATTCCTCATCGGTGCGCACGCGGAACGACGGATCCTCCTGGGCCAGCCGCCCCAGCGCCAGGCCCATCTTCTCCTGATCGGCCTTGGTCTTTGGTTCCACCGCCTGCGAAATGACAGGCTCCGGGAACTCCATGCGCTCAAGCGTGACCACGCGTTCGGGGTCGCATAGCGTATCACCCGTGGTCATGTTCTTCAGGCCCACGGCCGCGGCGATATCGCCGGCGCGGACTTCCTTGATCTCGTCACGATGGTTGGCGTGCATCTGCAAAAGCCGCCCGACGCGCTCTTTTTTGGACTTGACCGGATTGAACACCGAGTCGCCGCTCTTTAGCACCCCGGAATAGACCCGGAAGTAGACGAGCTGGCCCACAAACGGGTCGGTCGCTATCTTGAACGCGAGCGCTGCGAACGGCGCGTCATCGTCCGCCGGACACTCGACCGTCGTGCCCTCCTTGTCGTCCAGATGCCCGACGATCGCCTTCTTCTCCCTGGGCGACGGCAGGTAGTCGATGACCGCGTCGAGCATCGACTGTACACCCTTGTTCTTGAACGCCGAGCCGCACAAGGTCACGACGATCTGCGAGGCCAGGCTGCGCGCGCGCAGGCCCGCCTTAATCTCCTCGACCGTCAGCGTCTCTCCGCCGAGGTACTTGTCCATCAAGGTCTCATTGGCCTCGGCGGCGGCCTCGATCATGCGTTCCCGCCACTTCTCGCACTCCGCGCGCATCTCCGCGGGGATCTCGCGCTCCTCGAAGCGCATACCCTGGGTCGCGTCGTCCCAATAGATCGCCTTCATCTTCACGAGATCCACGACCCCCTGAAAACGATCCTCGGCGCCGATCGGCAGCTGGATGGGCACCGGTGTCGCGCCCAGGCGCACCCGTACCTGCTCTACCACGCGCAGGAAATTTGCGCCTGCACGGTCCATCTTGTTCACAAACGCGATACGCGGCACGCCGTACTTGTTGGCCTGCCGCCACACCGTCTCCGACTGCGGCTCGACCCCGCCTACCGCACAAAACAGCGCACACGCGCCGTCGAGCACGCGCAGCGACCGCTCGACTTCGATGGTGAAGTCCACGTGACCGGGCGTGTCGATGATGTTGATGCGATGCTCGGGGTAATTCGCGGCCATGCCCTTCCAGAAACAGGTCGTGGCGGCCGATGTGATCGTGATCCCGCGCTCCTGCTCCTGCTCCATCCAGTCCATGACGGCCGCGCCCTCATGAACCTCCCCGATCTTGTGGGACACGCCCGTGTAGAACAGGATCCGCTCCGTGGTGGTGGTCTTACCCGCATCGATGTGGGCCATGATGCCGATGTTGCGATAACGGTCGATTGGTGTCGTACGAGCCACGGCCAGATCCTTACGCTAAATTCGTGAGTTTGCGTCTTCTACCAGCGATAATGGGAGAATGCCTTGTTGGCTTCCGCCATGCGGTGCACTTCCTCGCGCTTCTTGACCGCATTGCCGCGACGTTCGGCGGCATCGAGCAATTCCCCTGCAAGCCGCGCACCCATGGACTTCTCGCCGCGCGAGCGCGCCGCATCGACCACCCAGCGCATCGCCAGGGCGAGCTGCCGGCCCGGACGCACCTCGACCGGTACCTGATAGGTCGCGCCGCCCACCCGCCGGCTCTTGACCTCGACCAGGGGCTTGGCATTGTCGATGGCCTGCTGGAACACGGCCAGCGGCTCGCCCTTGTTCCGCGAAGCGATCGTCTCAAGCGCCCCGTAGATGATCTTCTCGGCCACCGACTTCTTGCCGCTTTGCATCACCACGCTCATGAACTTCGTGAGCATCTCGCTCCCGTATTTCGGATCGGGCCGCGTCGGGCGCTTGGGAACTTCTCTTCTTCTCGGCATATTCTCAACCTTCACACCATTTCGAACGAGAAAACGCCGCAACTGGCATGTGCGGCGTACCCTGCTTCATGATCGTCTTAGGATTTCGGCCGCTTGGCCCCATACTTCGAGCGGCCCTGCCGGCGATCCGCAACACCCGCGGTATCCAGCGACCCGCGCACCGTGTGGTAGCGTACACCCGGCAAGTCCTTCACGCGGCCTCCGCGGATGAGAACGACCGAGTGCTCCTGGAGGTTATGGCCTTCGCCCCCTATGTAGCTCGTCACCTCGTAGCCGTTTGTGAGACGCACGCGCGCGACCTTGCGCAGCGCGGAGTTCGGCTTCTTCGGCGTGGTCGTGTAGACGCGCGTACAGACGCCGCGCTTTTGCGGGCAGGCGTTTAGGGCCGGCACCGTCGTCTTCTTCTGCGGCTGTACCCGCGGCTTACGGACCAACTGGTTAATCGTGGGCATTCATGACTCCGATGCAAATGCTGGCCTTAGACCCCAATGCACAAACGGGCCTGGCTTCAAAGGTGCGCGATTTTAGGCATAATGGCGGCCCCTGTCAAGAGCACTTCGACAGGGGCCGACCCGTTAGGCCGACACCGCCTTGTCGCCGCCGTCGCCCTTGTCACGCATCGGCAACAGGGCCTCGCGCAGGGCCGCGGCCTCATCCTTCTCGTCGGCGCGCTTGCGCTTGCGTTCCTGATGGTGCGCAAGCCCGCTGCCGGCCGGGATCAGACGACCGACGATGACATTCTCCTTCAAACCGCGCAGCCGATCGCGCTTGCCGCTTATGGCCGCCTCGGTCAGGACCCGCGTCGTTTCCTGGAAGGACGCCGCCGAGATGAACGACTCGGTAGCGAGCGACGCCTTGGTGATACCGAGCAGCAGGCGCTCGCCGGTGGCCGGCCGCTTGCCAGCCGCCTCCACCTCCTCGTTGGCGTCCAGCAGGCGCGCCCGCTCGATCTGCTCGCCGGGCAGGAACTGGGTGTCACCGGCATCGATGATGCGCACCTTGCGCAGCATCTGACGCACGATCACCTCGATGTGCTTGTCGTTGATCTTCACACCCTGCAGCCGATACACGTCCTGGACCTCATCCACGATGAAGTTGGCCATGGCCTCGACACCGAGCAGTCGCAGGATATCCGACGACACCGGGGGACCGTCGACGATCGCCTCGCCTTGCTCCACGGTCTCGCCCTCGAACACCATGATATGGCGGCCCTTCGGAATCAGGTATTCGTGTTCCTCGCCGCCCTTGTCGGTGATCAGCAGGCGCTGCTTGCCCTTGGTGTCCTTGCCAAACGACACCACACCGCTCGTCTCCGCCAGGATCGCGTGATCCTTGGCCTTGCGCGCCTCGAAGAGCTCGGCCACGCGCGGCAGGCCGCCCGTGATGTCACGTGTCTTGGAGCTCTCCTGCGGGATGCGGGCAAGTACGTCGCCCACCCCGACCTTGAGTCCATCCTCGACGGTGATGATC
>JAJZZU010000277.1 GCA_021797365.1 Pseudomonadota bacterium
TTAGCGCCGTCCGCGTGCTCGTGGGGTCCGATGGGGGCCATGTCCATATCGCGGCCGCCGTGGGAACACCGGTGGTCGGCCTGTATTGCAATCACAAGGTTATTCAGTGGCGCCCCTGGGGCGCGGGTCATATGGTCCTGCAGGCGGCACGCGTCGACCACATCCCGATTAAGGCCGTCCTGGCCGCGATTGAGCACGGGGACACGGCGTGACTGAACCCAAGCGCATTTTGTTTATCCGCCGAGATAACATTGGCGACCTCGTATGCACGACGCCGCTCTTCGCGGCGCTACGAACGCGCTACCCGAAGGCCCATATCGCGCTACTCGCGAATACGTATTGCGCCCCGGTCGTTGCCGGCAGCCCGGACCTTGATCGCGTCTACGTCTATGCAAAAGCCAAACATCTGCCGCCAATGCGAAGGCCCGGCGCATACTGGGCACGGATACAGCTGGTGAGGGAATTGCGCGCGGCGCGCTTCGATTACGTAGTGCTCGCGGCCGCTAGCTACTACACGCGAGGGCTCGAGTTTGCGCGCTGGCTGCCCGGCGCGCGGGTCGTAGGGTTCGCATCCGACAATGGTCGGCGCGACGGGATCGATATCGCCCTGGAGCGCGATCGGGAGCCCCGTCACGAAGTGGAGGACTTGTTCCGGCTGCTCGGGCCGTTGGGCGTCACAGGCAGTCCTCCCGCCACACGCGTCACCGCCGAGGCCGCCTATTCCACCCCTGTGCAATCGCAGATACAAGCCGCGTTTGGTGCCATAGCGCCCCTTGCCGTGCATATAAGCGCCCGCCACCCGACCAACCGCTGGCACGCCGAAGGCTACGAAGCGCTCATTCGCAGACTTGTGAGCGAGGGGCACAAAATTGTTCTTCTGTGGTCTCCGGGCGAGACAAACGACCCGACGCATCCCGGCGACGACGCCCTTGCGCAACGCATTACGCAGGCGGTGGGAAACAGATCCCTGCTGGCGCTCCCCACGCGCGATCTTGGCACCTTGATCGCGGCCCTTGATGCCTGCCGGGGAGCCATAATGAGCGACGGCGGCGCAATGCATGTCGCCGCAGCCCTACAAAAGCCCCTGGTCTGCTTCTTCGGAAATAGCGACGCCAAGCGCTGGCATCCGTGGCAATGTCCCCATGTCATCTTGCAACCCGAAAGCCGCAAGGTCGGCGACCTTCCTGTCGAACGAGTCCTCGAGGCTGCGGAGACGCTGTTCCCCCGAAACCTAGAGACCATGACCCCCTTGGGGCGCTACAAGAGCAAGGATTCGTAAAGGGTCTCGAGCCGGGCGGCGCTTACCGACCAGTCCAGATTCGCCACGGCGTGGGATCGGGCGGCTGACCGCAAGGGTGCGAAGTCCGCCAGCCGGTCCAGTACATCGACGACCCTTTCGTAGAGACCGGCTGTGTCCTGCGGATCCTCCAAGAGGAGGCCGGTACGACCATCTGTAATCGTCTCCGGTATTCCACCAACACGCGTGCTGATGGTGATACACCCTGCAGCCATGGATTCGATCATTACCATGCCCTGCGGCTCGGCAAGACTTGGCAACATTGTCACATCGATAGCGTGGTAAAGGTCGGCAAGGTCAGCTTGCGGCATGGCCGGCAGCGCCCGAAAGTTCCCGCTCGCGGCCAACCGCCTCTCCCGCGCGCGGGAGGCGACAAAGCCGCTCTCGCCCGACGGACGTTCGGGGTCCGCGCCCACGGCCAGGATGAGGAGCGGGGCGGGGCGCTCAAGAAGCCGTTCGGCCACGACCAGGAACGCGGGATAGCCTTTGACGTCGTGCTTGCGGCCGATGAAGGCAAGGACCGGGGTCTCGGCGCTCACGCCGAGACGCTCTTTCGCCATGGCCACCTCCGATGGAGCGACGGGCGCGAAGAGCTGCGTATCGACCCCGTTGCGTATCGTCACGATGCGATCGGGCGGATAGCCCATGTGGGCAAGGCTCGCCGCGACATAGTCGGAAACGGCGACGTAACGATCCGCAAGCCCGCGTGAGGCACGCGGGTGCTGGCTCACCACATGGGCATGCACGACGACGGGGGGGCGGGCACCCAAGCGGCGCCCGAACTCCCGCACATCGAACTCGAGCTGGTGGGCATGAACGAGGTCGGGCCGCACCTTCTTACAGCTCTCCACAAAGCCCGTCGCGAGGGTCATGCCGGGGGGCCGCAGGCCAAGCTTGCAAAGCCGAGTATAGAACCGTCGCTGCGGCAACCGCTCAACCGGAAACCCGTCCCACTCGGCGAGGCCTACGGGATCGTCCTCGGCGGCTGCGACGAAGTAAGGCGCGCATCGGTGCATCCTCTTAGCGAATTCGCCGGCGACGATCGAGGGCGAAAACCCGCGGCGGTCGGGAATGCCCCCGTGAGGCACATAGACCAGGACCCGTAGATTTCCGGATAACCTCATTGATACCGGAGGCCTGTCGTCACGACCGCGCAGCGTCCGAAGCTTCGGGAATCGCCGTGGCGGCGGCGAGAAATGCGCAAAGGAAGATGAATTGCTCCAGCATGTAGTCCTGCATGTTTGCGTCGACAAGCATGCGCGAGCCCGCGTCCAGCAAGACCAGCAGCAAGGCCCGGGCCCAGAAGGCGCTTCGTCCATTGAGACGCGCGAAGGTGCCGCGAAGCAGCAGGCCGTACCACAGGTACCACAAGACAAGGCCCGGAAAGCCAACAGCGACAGCAAGGTTTAGAAACCCGTTATTTGTTGATGTAGCCGTTCCCGCGCCCGGGCCGAATCGTAATAAAATAGCCTTTCCAAAGGCGCTTCGGCTGTATCCGAGCCCCATTGGGAAGTCGAAGAGCGATTTGAAGCCCTCCTTGATCCAGGCAATTCGTAGGTAGTTCGACTGGGTAACCGGTTGACCGTTCGGCAGGAGCGGGAGCGGCGATTGGCCGGGGTTTAGCCATGCTTGTCGATGCGCGGCGGTGTTCCACGCGACAGGAATCGTTGCGTAAAGTGAATCCCAGCGGTGATCAAAGGCGAGATCCAGACCGACCAAGGCCATGGCCGCAAGCACGATGCCGGCCACGACAAGGCGGCGGCGCAAGGTAAACTGCGCGCGGTGGCGATAGGCAAGGCGCACGACTAGGAAGCCGGCCAATAGGACGATATCTATGAGACCGTTGCGCATGGCCTCGAAATACCAACTTAAGCCAAGGAGAACGAGCGCGCGGCAAGGGTTGCGCGGCCAACCGGAAGAAAGCGCTCACCCTCGAGGCGCAGACTCCATTCGGCGACCAGAAGGTCGAGGGTGAGATTGGTCAGATAATTACTCTTGTCGGGGCCCGCGGTGAGACCCTTCCATCGGCGCCCCACAAGGCCGCTCGGCAGCTGCCCGTGGTGGATAATCCACAAGAAGCCTTGGGCGTCGACGGCCAGGGCCTGGATGACAAGGGTCGCAAGAAATGCCCAAAATACTGCCCGCACCGATAAGTCGCTCCGCGACGCGACCACCGCGACCCCAAGAAAGCCCGCCAAGAGGGCGCTCAACCATTGGCCCTGGATGGCGCTTAAGGCCTCGCGCCAGAACGGCGTAAAGAAAAGTTCGATGAACAGCCACGCCGTAAAGAGGGCGAGGCCCCAGGCGGCAAGACGCCAATCCGCGAAGACCTGGCGGCCCCGCGCGCGGTCCCACCGAAACCCGAGCCAGAGGGCAAGGACGAAGAGGAGAACATTTCTGAGGGCTATGGTATGGGCAATGGGCCAGATGAAGAAAAGAACCGTGAACAAGGCGAGCACGGTCCAGTTGCTGCGATTTTCCACCACCACTCCTCATGTCCGCCGAACGAAAATACCCGTGAGATGCGACGCAAGTGTAGCGTCCCGCGTCACCCACGCGCAAACTACGGGGCCTTGGCCTCGGGACAGGAAAGCGCGGAGATGGGTCGGCCTTTATGGTATAAAGCTCGGCCAAGCCTGGGGCGGTGGTCGTCAGCGCGCCCGATGAGCCGACGGATGCGCGTTTGGGGCAGCATGACCGGATATTGGGAAGATGGCTTCTTGGAGCCCGGTGCTTCTACGGCTTACTAAAAGGCTTCACTATGTCAGTAAGCGTCATCGTCATTACGCACAACGAGGAAGACATGATCGAGCGTTGCCTCGCCTCCGTGGCCTGGGCGGACGAGATCATCGTATTGGACTCGGGGAGCACGGATCGCACGGTGGCCATTTGCCGACAGCGGGGCGCGCGGG
>JAJZZU010000278.1 GCA_021797365.1 Pseudomonadota bacterium
ACTTCGCGCATCTCTGCCAAGCGCGCATGCCATTCCGGAACTTGTTCGAGCAGCAAACGGCAGCGCCTGAGGTCCCATGTATCATGGGGATGCGCAGAGCCGTTCCCGGCGCCTATAGGGTAGGGAACGACCCCAGTCATGTGTTTGAAGATCGCAAGCGACGAAAGCCCATGTTCCCCATGAGCCACCCATGTGATCGCCGCCTGCGGCACCTCCGGGTGCGCAGCGGCCAAAGCGGCTGCTTGTTCCTGGGCGTAGCGGGCCCTTAATTCATGGCAGGACTCCGCAGGGCCAAAGGCCACGCTGGCGCCTGCCACCATCGCCAACTGCGTGTCCGGCACATCGGTTTTGGACGCGGTCTTCGTGAGCGCTACAAAGTCATCAATGGGAATCGATCCGAAGATCAATGTGCAGCCGGATTCGTGACGGACAGTGTATGTGGCGTCCTTTCTCTGGAATTCGAGATCGATATTTAACATGGATGGTTTCCGTTGCTGGACATCAGGGACGCCCCCATTTCGTATTTCGCGGGGTCCCCGTAATGATCGCGAACAGCCTCGAGTGCTGGGAGACACCCCACCGTGTAAGGATAGGCCGACAACATGGTGTCGACCGGCAAGCCGAAGTCTTCGATGAGATAGCCGTCGCGATCCCGGTCTTTGCTGATGTACACGCTTATCAATCCTTCGGCCCACAGGCGATCGCGCAGCCGGGGAATCGGTTTTTCGCTGTAGAGCCACACGCCTTTCCCGGCGCCATGCGCGAACCCAATCTCGAGCACGGTGCCCGGATCCGGCTGGACGCCCCTGAATGGGGTCACGTCGGCGATGATGACGTCGCACCGCGCCATATGCCGCCGGCAATGGGCGGCGATCTTCACGGGGTCGGTGATGTCCATAGTGAAGGGCGTGCCGTTACGGCTGGGATTTACGATAGGGTCCATCGGGAAGATCGGCGTGATCGCCCCCTGGAGGGGACCGTCGCAGAAATCCCGGACGCGTTGCCGAAAGGACTCGATGTCGGGGGCGGGACGAAAGACCCAGGGCCCCGCCATGTAGGCCTTCAGTGGTGTGGTCATGAGATACTCCGTTCGTTGTTTAGATGGCCGGTCCGGTTTCCTGAGGATCCTTGCCGTACTCATCAGCCTATCGGAACGCCGAAAAACGCAATAACGGCCACTATCACCCGGTTTGCTCACTGCCCGGCCGCCTTATACAGCACGGACAGGACATGGCGGTTGGCCCATTCAGCCTTATCGTGCAATCGGTATCCGTAGTAATCCGCGAGGAAACGCGCCACCGCGGCGCTGCGTGAAATGCCCGCGTTGCAATGTACGATGATCCGGTTGACGTCCGGCAGGACCGCGCCGACAAACTCCAGCACCTGCGTGGCCATGGACGCGTCGAACGGGGCGAGGTCGCGGTGCTGATTCCCGTCGCGAATGAGAATGGGAAACGGTGGGACGATATCGTCGAACTCAAGCCGCAACACAGCCGCCCACCCCTCCGGCAGGCGCGCCGGGTCGCCCGGGTCGGTGATGCTGATCAGGGCGGTGCGCGGGTCGCCGTGCGGCATCCCTTCGATCACCTGGCGCGGGAAAAACTGGACCCGGCGGGTCTCTTCTGCAGACGAAGGTTTAGTCGGGAACATGCAGGCGCCCCTTTATTCTGGCGTTCGACAGGATTTCCCGGCGTTCGCTGTCTGTGAGGCGCGCCATGCGTCGCATGGTATCGTTCATTTGGAGCGGATACTCCCGCACCCGCAGGTCCTCCGGCCATTCCGCCATATCGGCGCCAGCCCGGTGGCGCAGTCTCAAGGTGAACCGTCCATCGTTGAAAGCGGCGCCCATCTGCTTCATGAAAAAAGGCACATTGGCGGCGCGGCATTGCCGCAGGATTTCGCGGGCCCACTCTGCGCGAAACACGCGGGCGCCGGGACCGGATTCGCCACCCACCACCACCCAGTCCAGGCATGACGGAAAATCGGAGTGGTTCGTAAATCCGCCTTTGGGTGTACCGAGACCAGCGGAGGGTCCGAGCGCCAGAACACCCTCCTTATTCCAGTAACCGCCGCGCAGCACATCGACGCGGTGTCCTCCCTTGTGGGGCCACAGGATGCGCTCGAGGTCGACGGGCCCTAGAAGCGGTTCAAGGCTTACCCATCGGACAGCGGCGGGCGTCTCGAGCAAGACAGGGATACGCGCATCGGCGGTCTCCTGATCCTCGGCAGACACCCCCAGCCAGACATTCGCGAGCGGCCATTCCGGCAGTCCGGCGTCATCCCCGCCACGAGAGGCGGCGATCTCCCGCATGGTCTGGCCCACCGCATGCTCCCGGTTGTCGTACCCTGGCGCAAACCAGTCCCTCATCCGCTCCACGCGTTTCGTCAAGACCTGGAAGGTATGCTGAGGTGCCAGCGCCATCACGGCGAACACTTGGTCGATAAAGGCGTCCGGTACGGATTCATGGAAAAGGTCCGCCATTGAGTTCACGAAGATCATCCGCGGGCGTCGCCAGCGCAAGGGCTGGTCGTAGCGGGTCTTGGGGTTCCAGGTCGCCTTATCCCGGGCTGTGCCGGTCTTGTCGCTCATGGGTGCTCTCCTGTAGAGTCTTCCGGACCTGTAGCGCGGTCGGCATCAGCCAACAATTTTGCATGTCCCACATTGATGATATCGCGCGCGATAACCCACACCCCATAAACGATCATCACAAGGGCGCTGGCCCGTGTCGTCCACACCCACCACATGGGTATCCCATGAGGGGGAGAGGTCAACCAGTATCCCCAGAAGAGGCCGGAGCCCGCCGCCCATAAGGCCACCAGCATCGCGAAGCCCGTGAGAATATGTCCCACCTCGATCAGGGTCTTCCAGATTTCCGTGACGGCGATCGGTAATCCCGCCTTAAAGGCGGCCCACTTTGTAATTTTCCTGGCCCACCCGTATCCGTAAGTCTTGCGGGTAGAGGCTAAGGACATGGCACACCCCCTGTTTCTTTCCGAAGAAGCGCGCACAAATCTTCGATTTGCTTTGCGTGCTCACCGTTGGCTATGAGGTCCCCACCGGGTTGTCCCAGATGGAGAGCATAGAAAACACTGGCAGTCTCGACGGCATATCGGGCGGCCTCAGAGGCGTGATGGATCGCTAACGCATCGGTGGGCGCGTCACGCACCCAGGCCGCCGCCTGCGCGGCGCGCACAGCAAAATCGTTGACGGTAGCGTAATCCTTCTCGCTGTTTGTGCGTTCCGCGGCGCGTGCGTTGCAGACGGCTCGTGCCGCACAGATGTGCGCGAAGGCGACCAGAATGTCGCGGCGGTTTGCGTGGGGGCCCACAATGTCTGGTATGGTTTTCATTGTTTAATCCTAGCGAGCCTTAGAGGTTCGCGAATGGGGCACTTTGCGTGTCCGAGCTCGCAGATGGTCGGCTACTATCCGTTCCACCACGCGCCTCGCGCGAATCTCTTGCTCACGGTTCACCCAATGCCGAAACGCAAACCACTGATCATCGGTCAACCGATGCCCGGCCTGCAGGCGCCGCCAGTCTGCGGCGATCGCTGGCGGGCGGTTATGGAAGGTAGCGGCCTCCTTTACGACGGGACGCATGGCGGACCACGATGGGTGACCCGGTTTCGCGCTATAGGCGGCAAAAACAAAAATCACGATGAGGGAGACAAACCCGGACACTACCATTGGTAGGGAGTCAAAGCGTACGACACCCAGAAAAGCAAAGGCAAGCGCTACCAAAAACGCTAGGGCCAGGGTTACAAAGAGTATCTCGTGTATCGACATAGGTTCTCCTATTTGCCAGCCGGTGGGTGGGCCCGAGCCAACGCAGGATTCTTCGTCAGCCGTGCTACGACACGTTGGTCGCGTACTTCTTTTTCGTGATACACCCAACGCAGGACCTGCATAAACCGATCCTGGGTCAACGGATGCTCCTCTTGCAGGCGCCGCCAATCGGCGGCAATGGCCGGAGGGCTATGCCGAAAGGTGACTGGCTCTTTCACAACGGGACGCATAGCCGCCCAAGATGGGCCACTGGGCCTAATGCTGCCCATAGTGGTCAGCACCGTGACGCTACCTGCAAGCGCGACAAAAAAGCCAGATAGGACGATGGAGGCCAACCCGAGATTAATTAAAAGCTGGGAGGTAAAGTGTCTACCAACCAAAACAAGGGCAAACCCCGCGACGAACGCCGCGAC
>JAJZZU010000279.1 GCA_021797365.1 Pseudomonadota bacterium
GATTCGACGGGACAGTGGATCTCGCGGGGTTGAAGGCCGCGAACGTAGTGGCGGCGACGGCATTGCGGGCGCGCGTATTCCTGTCGGGCACGATCGATAAGGCATTGGTGCTGAAGGGGATCGCCGTGACCAAGGGCGCGCGCGCCGCCATCGAAGCGGCAGGCGGCCGAGTCGAGGACTGATGGCCGCAAGCGACGCGAAACGCCAGGGGGCGCTGACGCCCGGAATGCTCGGGCGCTTGAGCGACCTGAAGCAGCGCTTGCTGTTTTTGCTGGGCGCCTTGGTGGTGTTTCGTGTCGGGACGCACATACCGGTGCCGGGGATCAATGCCGTGGCGCTCGCGGCGCTCTTTCAGCGCACGAGCGGTTCCATCATCGGCATGTTCAACATGTTCTCGGGCGGCGCGCTGCAGCGGTTGTCGGTATTCGCGCTTGGTATCATGCCGTATATCTCGGCGTCGATCGTCATCCAGATCCTGACGCCGGTGATCCCGAAGCTCGAAGAGCTGCGCAAGGATGGCGGGGAGGCCGGGAGGCGCAAGCTGACCCAGTACACCCGCTACGGGACTGTGTTGTTGGCGGCGTTTCAAGGGCTTGGGATCTCGATTGCCCTGGAGCACCAGACCGCGGGTGGCGTGCCGGTGGTGGTGGCGCCCGGGATCGGCTTCGAGCTCTTTACGATGATCACGCTCGTGGCCGGTACCATGTTCCTGATGTGGCTTGGGGAGCAGATCACCGAGCGCGGCATCGGTAACGGGATCTCGATGATCATCTTTGCCGGCATCGTGGCGGGTCTGCCGCAGGCCATCGGCAGCACTCTGGAGCTTGCCAGCAACGGCTCCTTTCAGCCGTTGTTTGTGCTGCTGCTGTTTGCGGTGGCGCTCGCAGTGACAGCCTTTGTGGTGTTCGTCGAGCGCGGTCAGCGGCGGGTGACGGTGACGTACGCCAAGCGCCAGCAAGGGCGCAAGATCTTCGGGGGTCAGACGACGCATCTGCCGCTGAAGGTGAATACCGCGGGCGTGATCCCGCCGATTTTTGCATCGAGCATGATCCTGTTTCCGACCATGGCGGCGAACTGGTTTGGGCAGGCCAAGGGCATGGGGTGGCTGCATACGGTGGCGGCGGCGCTGGCCCCGGGCGAACCGGTATATCTGATCGTATTTACGGTCGCGGTGATGTTTTTTTCGTTCTTTTACACCGCGATGATCATGGACCCGAAGGATACCGCGGACAACCTGAAGAAGTCGGGGGCGTTCATTCCCGGCATCCGACCGGGTGAGCAGACGCGGCGTTATATCGATGACGTCATGTCACGGCTGACGTTGTCGGGGGGGGTCTACCTGACCTTGGTGTGTCTGTTGCCAGAGTTCTTGATCCTGAAGTGGAACGTGCCGTTTTATTTCGGAGGCACGTCGTTGCTCATCATCGTGGTGGTGAGCATGGATTTCATGGCACAGGTGCAGGCGCATCTGATGTCGCATCAATACGAGAGTTTGTTGAAAAAGGCGAACCTCACGGGCGGAGTGAGCGGGCTACCTAAGTAGAGGAAACCATGAAAGTCAGGGCATCGGTGAAGAAGCTGTGCCGTAATTGCAAGGTCGTGCGGCGCAAAGGGGTTGTCCGGATCGTGTGTAGCGACGCGCGCCATAAGCAGCGCCAAGGCTAGACTTGATATTCCGGGATTTCTAGGCTAGGCTTGCGCGCTTTTCCCTTGTGAAGGGCGCGTTTAGGAGAGAACAGTACGATGGCCCGTATCGCAGGCATCAATATTCCGAACCACAAGCATGTCGAGATCGGACTTACGTCCATCTATGGCATAGGGCGGCAGCGTTCCCGGCAGATCTGTGATGCCGCGGGCGTGGCGCTGAACGCCAAGGTCAAGGATCTGACGGACGCCGAGGTGGAGAAGATCCGTACCGAGGTCGGCAAGCTCGTGGTCGAGGGCGATTTACGGCGAACCGTGTCCATGAACATCAAGCGGCTCATGGATATCGGCAGTTATCGCGGCATGCGCCACAGGCGCGGGCTGCCGGTGCGCGGACAGCGCACCAAGACCAACGCGCGTACCCGCAAGGGCCCGCGCAAGGGCATTCGGAAGTGATCTTAAAGGACAGGTATGGCGACTAACACACCGGCAGCGGGCAAGGTCAAGAAGCGCGTCAAGAAGAATGTTGCCGAGGGCGTGGCTCATATCCAGGCGTCTTTCAACAACACAGTCATCACGATCACCGATCGGCAGGGGAACGTGCTGTCGTGGGCGACCGCGGGTGGCGCGGGTTTCCGGGGATCGCGCAAGAGTACGCCGTTTGCCGCGCAGGTGGCATCGGACAAGGCCGGGCGCGCGGCGCAGGAGTTTGGCGTGAAGGCGCTCGAGATTCGCGTGAAGGGACCGGGGCCGGGGCGTGACTCCGCGGTGCGGGCCTTGCATTCGGCGGGTTTCGAGATCAGTAACATTATCGATGTGACGCCGATTCCCCATAACGGTTGTCGGCCGGCCAAGCGCCGGCGCGTCTAGTTGACGGAGAGAGAAGAATGGCCCGTGAGAACGCGGATGCAAAATGCCGGAAATGTCGGCGCGAGGGCGGCAAGCTCTTTCTGAAAGGGGAGAAGTGTTTTACCGACAAGTGTCCGGTATCCAAGCGGACCTATCCGCCGGGGCAGCACGGCCAGCGGCGCAGCCGGCTTTCGGATTACGGCGCGCAGCTGCGCGAGAAGCAGAAGCTCCGCCGTATCTACGGGGTGCTCGAGGCGCAGTTCGCCAATTATTATTCCGAGGCCGATCGGCGCCGCGGTAATACCGGCGAGAACCTGCTGAAGCTCCTCGAGTGCCGGCTGGACAACGTGGTGCACAGGATGGGGTTTGGGGCGTCGCGTTCCGAGGCCCGTCAGCTCGTACGGCATAACGGCATCCTGGTGAACGGTAAGCGCGTCAATATTCCGGCCTATCAGCTCTCGGCGCAGGATGTGATCGAAGTGAGCTCCAGCGCCAAGGAGCAACTGCGCGTGAAGGCCTCGCTCGAGGCCGCCGAGCAGCGCGGCTTCCCGGAATGGCTGGAAGTCGATAGCAAGGCCATGAAGGGGACCTTCAAGGCCGTGCCAGAGCGTCGCGAAATGCCCGGCGAGATCAACGAGCAGCTCGTCATTGCCTTGTACTCGAAGTAAGTCGCCGGAGGGACAGTATATGCAGAGTTCGGCAGCGGAATTTCTTAAACCTCGCAATGTTGGGGTGCAGACGCTCGGTCCGACGCACGCGCGGATTACCTTGGAGCCGCTGGAGCGCGGCTTTGGTCATACCCTGGGGAGTGCGTTGCGGCGCATCTTGCTGTCGTCCATGCCGGGTTGCGCGGTAACCGAGGCGCGCATCGAGGGCGTGTTGCACGAGTACTCGACGATAGAGGGGGTTCAGGAGGACGTCATCGATATCCTGCTGAATCTGAAGGGGCTGGCCATGCGCATGGAAGGGCGGGGCGAAGCGCGGCTGACGATCGACAAGACCGGGCCGGGTGTCGTGACCGCGGCCGATGTCCGTACCGACCAGAGCGTGGAGATCGTGAATCCGGCGCATGTGATTGCGACGCTCACAAAGGCGGTGACGTTGAAAATGGAGCTCACCGTGGTCGCGGGGCGAGGCTATGAGCCGGTCCCGGCACGCGCCCTGAATGAGGAACGCCCGCTTGGCGGTATGCAGATCGACGCCTCGTTCAGCCCGATTCGCCGTGTCGCCTATACCGTGGAAAACGCGCGCGTCGAGCAGCGTACCGATCTCGACAAGTTGGTGCTCGACATCGAGACCAACGGCGCCATCGATCCGGAGGCCGCGGTACGGCGCGCGGCGAACATCTTGCGCGATCAGATGGCGGTGTTCGTGGATCTGGAGAGTAAGGGGACTGAGGTCCGGATCGAGGAAGAGCCGGATGTGAACCCCATTCTGCTGCGGCCGGTCGACGACCTGGAGCTCACGGTGCGGTCGGCGAACTGCCTCAAGGCGGAGAATATTTTTTATATCGGCGACTTGGTCCAGAAGAGTGAAATGGAGCTCTTGAAGACCCCGAATCTTGGCAAGAAGTCGCTGACCGAGATCAAGGATGTGCTGGCATCCCACGAGCTCACCCTGGACATGAAGCTGGAGAACTGGCCGCCGGCATCGCTTCGGAACAAGGTTCCGGGCGAGGGTCTGGACCGGT